>CAYIYO010000011.1:0-46617 GCA_964367715.1 uncultured bacterium | reverse complement strand
TAAAGGACGAATTGATACTTAAATTTTAATATATACGCAAGAATAAAATTTTATTGATTACTGAAACATATTAATACTTATTTTTTATTAAAAAAATAAATATTAACATTTCTACCGAAGATGTTTTATTTTTTTGAGCTGCGTGAAAGCTCCTGCGGTCAAAATTACTAAGATATGTCAGAAAGATCCCTGGTGGAGCCCCGGGGGACTCCACGCGAAGGAAAAGAGTACGTGAAAAGTTGTCTAGGCTTATTCTTGATTACGTCAAAAGTCTAATTTAAAAATGTCTTATGTCTCTTCTTGTCTATGCCTAGAGCAACTTTTCTCGTATCTAAAAAAATTTAATGTGTATGGTCATGTGTATGGGGATGCGCATGATTATGTGTCTGTTTTTGTGCTTCCGCTAAGGGTTTTTCGCTCTTTTCGGCCGCTTCTTTTTCAGCAGCTTCTTTGGCTTTTAGGGCTTCTGCTTCTTTTTTCCATTGTTGGAGTTTTGATTGTTCGATTTTGCATTCGTAGTCTTTTCGATGGAACATGTGTTTAAACTGTTCCCATGTTTCCATGAATTCATGAGTAAATTTGACGTCGCAATTTTGTTTTATTTGCACGATGAGGAATAGTAGATTGTGTGCAAGGATGAGGCGTTTTGTTGTGTCTTCTTCGCCCGGTTTGATTTTCTGTTGTAGGAAGTAGGTTGTGATAAGGATAGAGACTTCGTCGGAGGCTTTTTCTTTTTCCATGATCCAGCGAACGAACTGTTGGCGATCCTTTATTGAGTCGGTGGCGTGATCGGAGTTTAATTCGGAGCAGCATTTGTACATTGTTTCGGCGTATTGATCAATTTGATCGTATACCATGTCGTCATGGTAAATGCCGCATGGCATTTGGCAATGGGCATGTAGGGAGTGAACGCTTGTGGTGGCGAGGAAGATTCCGGTTGTAAGTGTGAGTAGATGCTTCTTCATTATCTTCCTTTTAAAAAATAAAAAAACGTTCTACATAAGAGCGTAGAAGGTTTTAGCTATTGCCTGTGTAAAAAATTTTTATATCATTAGACAAATATTTAGCAAGACAGATTTTTGAAAAATTTGATAGTATTCCATCAAGTAGCTGAATCAGACAAATTTAAATGACAAAAATTTTATTTAACACACGCACCCTATCTCATTTTTTTAAAGGCATTGTCACGGAAATTTGTTTTCATTCTGCCTGGGTTATTCTCTTTATTTTGGGAGTTGGGGTCATTTATGAGCGTAGTGTTATCACATTAGATAATGATTATCAGTTACTTATGAAACAATTCTTATATTTACAAAATGAACATGAGGAAGCGATGTCCCTTAAAACGGAGCTTTCGGCAAAGGTCAATAGCCATAGTGATCCTGCGTGGGTCGAGCTCACGTTGATGCGCGTTTTGGGGGTGGTGCCCGAAGGACAGATTAAAGTGTTGTTTAAGAATGAGAAGGAGCTCGATTAAAGATGGAAGTTGCTCTATTAACCTTTGTTTTAATCCTTTTGACCTTTATTTCCGGTTTTTTTTCTTCTTCTGAAGTTGCGCTTTTTTCTTTGTCTTCGATGCAGATAAAGAGTTATCAAAGTGATGCGGATGAGAGAAAGCGTTTGATTGCAAAGCTTTTAAGTAGATCGCGAGAACTTCTTGTCACTGTTTTTATGCTTAACACGTTAATGAATATTCTTCTTCAGAACGTTGCCTCGGATATCTTTGCAGGGATGGGATGGATTTTTTCTATTGGGGTTCCCCTTCTCTTGACTCTTGTTTTAGCAGAAGTGATTCCAAAAAATTTAGGGATGCAGCACAACACATTTATCGCATACCATGTGGCGCCTGTCATTAATTTTTTTCAGCGTGCATTGGGACCGGTGCGACGATTGACGATTGCCATGACCAATCCTATCTCTCGCATTCTTTTTTTCTATCTAAAAAAAGCGGATAAAATTTCTAAGGACGAGTTGTTGCATGCATTAAAGACCTCCGAAGAACATGGAATTTTAACGCCCCATGAAGCGGATCTTGTGAAGGGATTTTTGATGATGCAGGAAGCGACCGTGCGTGAGGTGATGCGACAAAAAAATGACATTTTATTTTATACCATGGATGAGCCTTTAACGAAGTTGACTTATCTTTTTGTTGAGCGAGAGTGTTCGCGTATTCCTATTTGTAAGGATGGTATTCAGAATGTGGTGGGAATCATTACAGCAAAAAATTATTTTATTAATCAAAACCGCATCGAAAAAGTGCAGGATTTGATTAGCCTGCTAAAAAAACCTTTTTTTGTTCCCGAAACGATTCCAGCGCGCCTACTGGTCAAACGCCTTAGAGACCATCATGAGACATTTGCTTTGGCAGTGGATGAGTATGGATCTATTACTGGGCTTGTGACCATGGAAGATATTTCTGAAGTTGTTGTGGGAGATATTGAAGATTTACGCGATGAGGATAAGCTTTTTACAAGAGAAGGAAAAAATGAGATCATTGCGATGGGAGCGTTGGAGTTATTAGAATTTGAGAGCATTTTTGGGGAGGAGTTGAAGAGTGAAAATAGTATGGTAACGATTGGAGGCTGGTTAACAGAGACCCTTGGGGAGATTCCTAAGAGCGGGACAAAGTATGAAAATGAAAAATTTTTATTCCAAATATTGTCGGCGACTCCTACCCATATCAATCGTATCTACGTTAGAAAGAAAGGAGGGAAGCAGGTAAAATGAATGAACATGCCCTCTTTTGGCTATGCCTTAACTTTTTAACAATTTTCATTCTTGCGTTCTATTCGATGCTCGAAATGGCGTGCGTATCCTTTAATAAAGTGCGCTTGCAGTATTATGTGAGCAAAGATAATAAACGCGCCATATGGCTGAGAAATTTATTGCAAAATCCGTCAAGTTTGTTTGGAACAACATTGATTGGGGTGAATGTTGCGACGATTGTGGGATCGGAATGTGCGCGGCAGTTCCATCAAAGTATTGGTGTGGATCCGAATTGGGCTTTGTTAAGCCAGGTCGTACTTGTCGTGATTTTGGGTGAGCTTGCCCCTATGTTTGCTGCGCGCCATTATCCTGAGCATGTGGCAATGGCTGGCATTCCTATCATCTATGCCTCTTCTAAAGTTGCGGCTCCAATTTTATGGGTATTGAGTGCTCTTTCTAATGGAGTGAATTGGATTTTTGGAAATCGTAATGGAGAGACCACTACGTTTCTTAGCCAGGAAGAGTTGCTGAAGGTTATCGAAGATCAAGAAGAGGATCTTATCCATGATGGGGATCTTGAAGAGATCAATCAGGTTGCTTCGAACATTTTTCGTCTGCGTGGAAGAGATATTCAGCAGATCATGACTCCCCTTTCAGCAGTGCCGATGTTGCCGTCGAATGCAACGATCATTCAGATGGTCAATACTTTACAGCGTACGGGTGTCGACTTTGTTCCGATCTATCATCAGCATCACCATAACATTATCGGGATTGCGCGCCCGCGCGAGCTGATTGGAATTCCTGAGACCCGCCGTATTCGAGATTATTGTGAAGCGCCGTGGTTTTTGACGAAAGGAAGCCTTTTAACGGATGTGTTGCAGCATTTTCGTAAAAACAATGAAAGTGTAGCAATTGTTATTGATGAGGAAGGGGCGGCGATTGGCTTTGTCACCCTTGATGCGCTGCTCAATGAAATTTTTGGAAAAAGTACTGGGCTAAAAAATGAAGAGCTTCTTCCTACGATTGTGTTACAAAATCGAACTTTTCCGGGTGAGATGCTGATTAAAGATTTTAATCGCTTGTTTCATACCCGGCTTATTAATGAAGACGACGACGATGAGCGCACATTATCGAAACTGATTAAAGACATTTTGGGGCATCCCCCTGAAGTTGGAGACACCATAACCTTAACCAATTTCGATCTCACTGTAAAGGAGGCCTCCCTCCTTGACATTAAGACCATTTCGATTAGCAGCAAGAGGTAGATAAGGATTAGTTGCCTCTTTGCGGAGGGCGGCGGCGTGGAGCGGCTCTTGACCTTTCTGGTGGTGGGTTACCAATCCATATAGGAGTTAAGTTGATTTGCTTAACAATTGCATGAAAATCGTTGATTTCGCGATCGGTCACTAAAGTCACGACAACGCCGGCGCGATTGACACGTCCGGTCCGTCCAGATCTATGGACGTAGACATCTGGATCGTCCGATAATTGATAGATGAACACATGGGTAACAGCAGAGAAATCTAGTCCTCTTGCCGCAACGTTTGTGGCGACAAGGAATCGTACCCGCCCGGTTCTGAATTTATTTGTGACAACTGTTCTTACGTCTTGGCTCAGGCCTCCGTGAAGGATGTCAACTCCATCGAGATCTCTTCTAAGGGCATTGCATACTTTTTCGCATTGGACCCTTGAATGACAAAAAATGATTGCTTGCTTTGGCTTCATGTCGCACATGACTTTGAATAGTGCATCATCACGATCGTGTGCACGGCAGTGAACAAAATAGTGGTCGATTTGCTTTGGTGTGGCATTTTCTGAGATAAGAGTGATTTCTTTAGGACTTTTCATGTGTTCTTTTGCGAGACGTACAATCTCTTTTGGCATTGTCGCGGAAAAGAGTAGAGTTTGGTGTTCGTGGACGAGACATTGAATGATGAATTCTAAGTCTTCGCTGAAGCCCATGCTGAGCATTTCATCGGCTTCGTCGAGGATTAATGTTTCGACGTGTGTGAGATCGATTTGACGCGAATAGATGAAGTCGATAAGACGACCTGGAGTGGCGATCAGGACATGAACACCGTTGGCAAGCTTCGATTGCTGCATGCCTGCGTCTTCGCCTCCGTACATTGCAAAAACTTTTACTCCTTTGTCGCGTCCTACCTTTTGGGCTTCGGTTGCGTATTGGAGAGCCAGTTCGCGTGTCGGAACGATCACTAGCGATTGGATCTGTTTTTCTTCTACTTTTACCGCGTGACAGATTGGAATCGCGCAAGCAGCGGTTTTACCTGATCCGGTTTCGGCGAGGGCGATCACATCTTGTTTGTTTAAAATGTAGGGGATGACTTCGCCTTGAATCGGTGTCGGTGCGGTAAATCCCATGCGTTCGAGGGATTTTAGTACTGTGGGATCGAGACCTAAGTCTTGAAATGTCGTCATATGTTTTTTTACTTTGTTGTGCGGCTTTTAATGTTATTTTTTAGTATTTTCATGACCCATTTTTTGGGGAGTAGTGGAGTGATCCAAAAAGTCAACCAGCGGTAGATGTTAGAAAATAAATGCAATGATTTGCGTCTGATAATCTGTTTCCACATTTCTTCTGCTGCGTACTCTGGGGACATGACTAAGAAAGAAGGAGAAGTTGAGTGTTTTCCTCCGGCTCTTTTTGCAAAATTTGTATCGACCATGCCGGGACAGGAGGCAAGGATACGGATCCCTGATTCTCGCATCTCCTCATCTAATGCTTGAGAAACATTAGTGATGAATGCTTTTGAGGCGGCGTAGGCGGCCATATAAGGGAACGTGTAGAATCCTGCTATCGAGGAGACGTTAAGGATGACTCCATGTCGCTGTTTTTGCTTCAGTGCGTTTGCGGCTTCGAGAGTGATTTCAAAAGCGGTGCGGGCGTTGAGATCGATCATTTGCAATTGTTGTTCGATCGGAGTGTCCGTTGCTTTTCCGTAGAGACCGAATCCAGCGTTATTAATGACGAGGTCGGGTGCCTGCTCTCTAATTGTATTGATAAGGACGAATCGCTCCCCTGTTTTTGTTAAGTCGGCAACGATAATTTCCACGGGGACGAGAGTGGAAAGTTCTGTTGCGAGGGAGTGAAGTTGTTCTTGATTTCTTCCTGTTAGAATGAGAGAGATGCCTTTTTTAGCGAGCAAACGACTCATTGCTGTGCCGATGCCGCTGCTGGCACCTGTGACAAGAGCGCGAGAAAACGACGGAGATTTTTTAACTGTCATAGAGGTCTCGAGCTTTTATCGTAGGATCCTTCTGACGTTGAGGGTATTTAACGCGAGAATGCGCAAAGGCACAGAGAGTTTTTACGAGAGTGTGTTTCACGATTGCAAGTTCTTCGAAGGTGAGGAGACATTCGTCGAATTGGCCATCATCGGCTTTTTCTTTAATTAGGCGGGTAGCGAGTTCGCCTACGGTTTGTTCATTGAGAGTGTCCAATGAGCGGGAGGCTGCTTCTACCGTGTCGGTAATCATAATAATTACCGATTCTTTGCTGCGCGGCTTTGGTCCGGCATAACGGAACTCACGTTCGTCGACGGCGCTTTTATCGCCCCCCATTTTCTCTACCTGTTTCATGTAAAAATAGTAGACTAGGGTAGTGCCGTGATGTTCTTTGATGATATCGATAAATTGTTCAGGGAGCCCTGCTTTTCTGGCAATGGAGACGCCTTCGCTGACGTGTGCCATGATGACTTGTGCGGACTCCATCGGAGTAAGCAATTGGTGAATATTCATTCCGGGTTGTTGATTTTCCGTGAAATACTGTGGGGTGATCATTTTACCAATGTCATGGTAAAGGGTCGATACCCGACAAAAGAGACCATTTGCGCCAATGGAAAGGGCGACGGCTTCTGAGAGATTGCCAACGACGACAGAATGCTGATAGGTTCCGGGTGCTTCAATACTTAAGCGGCGTAAAAGATCGTTATTGGGATCCATGTACTCCATTAAAGTGACATCCGTCATGATTCCAAATGCCGATTCAAAGAGAGGAAGAAGGCCTACGACAAGGACTCCTGTTAGGAGCATGTAAATTCCTGTGCTGAGGATATCGCGTGCCAATTCAATACTCCAGAACGTTCCGTTATAGAAATTAAGGGAGAAGACGACAAGGACGCAGCAGATCCATGCTTTTCCGCAAACGATGAAGATATCCTTGCGTTTTTTTAGGGACCGAATATTAAGGATCGTGACCAGTGCGGCGGCAAGGTTAATGATCATAAAGCCGGATGTGTCGAAAGAGAGTGTCATGGCTTCGACGATCACTAAGAATCCGCAGGCAAACGTCGCGATGTGTGCATTCATTAAGCTGGCGAGTAAAATTGCGGCAAATGGAATGAACACAGGGTAACGAATTTTTTCAATTAGGTTGCCACCGGTAGAGAGCAGGAGGACTTCGGTTGCTTTTGAAAGGATAAGGGTCAGGACAACAATGGTCACGACAAGAAAAAGTTTTCGATTCGAATGCAAGATGACTGGATTATTCACATGGAGGTAGGCGTAGCAGATGGAGGTGAGCAGAAGCGTCATAATAAAGCTACCGAGGAGAGTGAGCGGATGCCCGAGATTGCGTTTGTCTCCAACAGCTTTTCCCATTGCTTCCATCATCGCGATGTTGCGGCCAGTGACTTTATCCCCTTTGTCTATGATGCGCCCCCCTGCACTTATATGAGTGAAGCGATCGGGAATGGCTTCTTGAACGGTGCGGCGCAGATTGCGTTGAGCAGGAATATCTTCTTCCATTATCCAGCTTTTTGTGCTGAAGAAACCGAGAATCAGCTTGCGGGCATCCTCGGTGATTTTAGCATTGGGCAGGGCTTCATCGGCAAACGTGTTCCATATTTGCTGAGGAAAAACTTGTGGTTTGGCGACGTCCGCGGGAGTATAGATAAGGTAATTTTCGATACTGATTCCCACTTCTTCTAGTTTCAGGAGGGTGCGGGGATCGGAGAAGCGGGTGGCGACCATTACTTTGTCTAGGGCGGAGACGCCTCGATAGAGTTCTTCTAGTGAAATTGGATTTTTTTCATTTCGCCAGCTTTGATCGTGAGAAATGTAGTCTTCGAATTCTGTGCGGCGTTTATGGATTTCTTTTTCTGAGATTCCGAAAATTCTGCCGATGTCTTGAACGGCTTCTTGTTTAACAATGATGGTTGCTTCTTCGTCTAGGAAATCGAAGTCGACTTGTGTGACGATGTAGCGGGGGGCGATGGTGTTAATTTCGAGAGTTTCGCCGGGCACTTCTCTAAAATGAAGAAAGAGAAAAAGGGAGAGCATAAAAAATGCGGCAATGAGCCACCGGACTCCATTGCTTTTATCGAAGAAGCCTTGCTCTCTTGAAAATTTTAACTCGGTATCATTTTTGAGCTCATTGGCTCTGTCGTTCATAGGTGACCCTCTCACCAAGTAATAAAACCTGATAATACCAAATTCCCCTTATTATGACTACGGAGTAAATGTTATTTTTTTACTTTTCATTAAAAAAGAGATGTTCTATAGGGAATAAAGCAGTCGATTTGAATTCAATTAAGGAACCAATGGAAAGACAAACCTGGCCATCAAAAATGCAATATGCCCTTTCAATTGGAGGCTGTCTCCTTGTTGCAGTGATTGGAAGGTTTTTTACTGATCAATCGATAAATGATTGGTATCCAACACTTAACAAACCTCATCTCACGCCCCCTGAGTGGATTTTCCCTGTTGTTTGGCCGATTCTATATGTGATGATGGGGGTTGCCCTCGCGCTTGTTTGGAAAAAACGCGCTGCATTTTTTTCCTACTTTATTTTTGGAGTACAACTTTTTCTAAATTTTATTTGGAGTTATCTTTTTTTTACTTTACGCAGTCCTTTTTTAGGATTGGTCGATATTATTGGGCTTAATATTGCAATTTTGCTTACGATTTATTTCTTCAAAAAAAGTTCATCTCTTGCCGGATGGCTTCTTGTTCCTTACCTTTTTTGGGTCTTTTTTGCGACATATTTGAACGCGTGGATTTGGCTTTACAACTAGACACATTTTCTTGCAAAAGAATGCTTTTCCATCGATAATTTAGAAAATTAACTCTCTGGGATGCTTCTACATGGCAAAAAAAAAGATTCTTGTTGTAGGCGGGGCGGGATATATCGGATCCTACGTCAACAAATTACTTGACGATTCGGGTTATGAAACTGTTGTGATGGACAACCTTTCGATGGGAGATCGCCGTGCAGTGACTCGCGGACTTTTTGTAGAAACAGACATGGGGCATGTGGAAGGGCTAAATGTGCTTTTTACAGCCCATCGCTTTGATGCCGTTATGCACTTTGCTGCATTTACTGATGTTGGGGAATCGGTCAGTGCACCGGCCAAATACTATCAAAACAACACAGCGAATACATTAACCTTATTGGATGCAATGGTCCGGCACGGGGTAAACACCTTCATCTTTTCTTCCACGGCCGCTATCTTTGGGATTCCATTAGTCACTCCGATGGATGAGAAGCATCCTCAATCCCCTATCAACCCTTACGGAGAAAGCAAACGAATGGTGGAATCCATTTTGCGCGACTACCATCACGCGTATGGGCTTCGTTTCTGCTGCTTACGCTATTTTAATGCGGCGGGTGGAGATCCTACAGGAGAAATAAAATATTTTAAAAATAAAGAATCCAATTTAATTCCCGTCGCCCTTAAAAGCCTATTGAAAGGAAGATCGATTACTATTTTTGGAACCGACTACCCCACGTTGGATGGCACAGGAGTTCGCGACTATATCCATTTACACGATTTGGCAACGGCCCATCTTTTAGCAATGGAAGAGTTGTTTACGGATAAACAGACAACCTATTATAATCTTGGAAATGGACGGGGATTTTCTGTGCGCGAGGTCCTTGAATCGATCAATCGAGTCACCGGAAAATCTCTTTCTATTGAGGAAGGACCTCGACGTGCGGGGGATCCACCCACACTCCTCGCAGCGTCTGATAAAGCAAAAATCGTCTTGAAGTGGAAGCCGATTTATCCTGAACTAGATGTCATTGTACGAGACCATTGGAATGTAATTAAAGTTAACGAGGCACTCTTTTAATGAAAAAATATCAAGTCCTAGCGCGCCGGTATCGTCCCCAAACATTCCTTGAAGTGATCGGACAAGAACCGACAG
Source organism: uncultured bacterium (assembly GCA_964367715.1). Classification (GTDB taxonomy): domain Bacteria; phylum Chlamydiota; class Chlamydiia; order Chlamydiales; family Criblamydiaceae; genus CAYIYO01. The sequence goes on along the minus strand of CAYIYO010000011.1, from coordinate 36,747 downwards.
TCACCACCTTAAAAAATGCCATTAAAAATGAGCGCCTTGCTCATGCGTACCTGTTTTCAGGACCACGCGGAACGGGAAAAACGACACTTGCCCGCATTTTCTCCAAAGCGCTTAATTGTAAATCACTATCCCCGGACTTCGAACCCTGCAATGCATGTTCTTCTTGTCGAGAGATTACAAATGGCACCTCTTTAGATGTGCTTGAGATCGATGGTGCTTCCCATCGTGGAATTGATGACATTCGACAAATCAATGAAACGGTCGGTTACTCCACCTCTTCCGGTGGATATAAAGTTTACATCATTGACGAAGTCCATATGTTAACAAAAGAAGCGTTTAATGCCCTTTTGAAAACATTGGAAGAGCCGCCACAAAATGTAAAATTTTTCTTTGCGACAACAGAGCCGCATAAAGTACTGCCTACCATATTGAGCCGTTGCCAGCGTTTTAACCTTAATCGCATCACGACCGAACAGATTACGAAAAAGCTGAAAGAAATTTTGGACGATTTAGGACATGAGGCGGAAGAAGAGGCATTGCGCCTCATTGCAATGCGTGCGGAAGGCGGACTGCGTGATGCGGAGTCTATTCTTGACCAACTTCTCTCTTTTCATGATGGAAAACTCACGCAAGAAATTGTCTCGTCAGCGTTAGGCGTTGTTTCCCGCGATAGCCTTTTTGCATTGGATAAAGCAGGAAAAGAAGGACATCTTGCTGCTGCATTTGACATTGCCGCCGCTATTTATTTGCAGGGAAAGGACATTCCGCACTTCATTGAGATGCTCATCGACCACATGCGCACTCTACTATTGGTAAAGATTGGAGGAAAAGAGGCGTCTTACCTATCACTCACAGCAACAGAACGCACCGCCTATGCAGCTTCCGCAGAGAGCTATGGACAAGAACAGTGCATGAATTTGATCGACTACCTCGTCGAAATGCACACGCAAATTCGCCTTATGCCTTCTGGACGCATTGCATTGGAAGCGATCCTTCTCCACATCCTACGCAGCCATCGCCGCATTCCGATAGAGGTCCTTGTTCGCCGCTTAGTAGAACTAGAACAGGCAGTGATGAGAGGGCCCAGCTCCCCTGCCGGAACAACGATAGGGACGCCTGCACCCGCTATTGCCGTGGCAACCCCTTCGTCACCACCAACACCTGCGTCGTATGTCGTAACGACACCCGTCGCTCCTTCAGCTGCGCCTGTAATTCCCGATCGACCTGCACCTATTGCCGTGGCTCCTGTCGTTCAAGCGCCTATTGCCCCGACTCCTCAACCGCAGCAACAGAAAGTTGACCCTCGGCCAGTACCACCTTCATCGATTACCATCGATCCAACTCCAAAGGATTCGGAAATCGTTGCAGTGCGTCCCGTTGCACAAACGAAAACGGCACCAAAAGCGACGTCAGCTCCTGTTCCAGCCTCCCCACCCACCACCCCAATTTTGCCTGTGATCCAAGCACAATATGACACGTTGATGCAATTTGCTGCAGTGGAGTTGGAAGGACGTGTACAGAAAGTGCAGCAGCGGCCACAAAAAAATTAAGCATTAATAAAAAATATTGAGAGGAATTTCTATGGGAACAGGATTTGCAAAAAAGAAAAAACAAGCAAAGATGCTGCAAGATCAGTTCATGCAAATGCAAGATAAGATGAAAGAGATGGAAGTCGAAGGAACAGCTGGAAATGGGTTAGTGACACTTGTTCTTGATGGTGACAATAAAATGAAAAAGTTGACCATTAAGCCAGAATGTGTGGATCCTGAAGATATCGATGGACTACAAGACTTAATCAAAGCCGCTTACCACGACGCTCTCACAAAGTTACAAAAAGAATCTAGCAAAGGGATGCCTCAGCTTCCGCCAGGAATGGGTGGACTACCAGGAATGGGCGGATTCCCCGGATTCTAATCACAATCATTATTTTTTTTCATTATGAAGTTGCGACGATTTTATTGTCGCAACTTTCTTAGTCATCTTTTGCTTTTGTTGGTTGCCAATCATCCCACTCATCGTCCCAATCGCTTAAGTCACCTACATTTTTTTCTTGTTCTTCTAATTTAATCGGCTCATCGACGCTGGGCATTTTTTTTGATTCAAGCAGTTCTTTTTTACTAGGATCGCAGATTAGAATTTCTCCAAAGATAGGGGACCGTATAAATTTTTGAGTAAGTTGAGGAGTATAAGCACTTTCTAACTTTAATTCTTCGGTTGTACTAATCGCTCCTTCGATACTATCATAGCTTTTATTTTTCACTTCCCATTTTTCATTTTTTTCATGAAACTCATCTTTTTTAAAATGTTTGGAAATATAATCCGCATCATTTAAATAAATTTTCTTTTCAATTTCTTCTAGAATGTTTTTTTGGGAGTCGTCTATTTCAGGTTCAAACAATTTATCGAAAATTTCTTTTGCATATACATCATAAATTTCTTTAAGTAATTTTTTGTCTGTGTCATCTAGCTCAAGACCCGAATCCATCTTAAAAATTAAATTTAAATACTCTTTATCTTCTTTCAATTGATCTTGATCATCATCGTTATCATCTTCAAAATTTATTTTACTTAGTTCTTCCCACATATATTTCATTATTTTATAATGAAATTCTTTTAATTGAAGGTGCTCCACACGGTCATCTCTATACTTTTCAATACCATGCTGTACGATTGTATAAGTTTTTATTTTGTGTTCTTTGACGACCTGTAATTGATCACCTGTAAGAGAAATGGATTGCGTTTTTGAGCCTTGAACACCGACTCCATGAGCAATCGCTAGACGAATGACCTTTGTCGTTTCTTCGGTGAATCTTACTTCTGCTGCATTTTGATCTACGACGCCTGTTAATGTGATGTAGTAGTCTTTACTATCAACAGTGATTTTTTTTACTGCTTTATTCGTTGCTGCGTCAAAAGTAAAATCGGAGATAGGCGAGCTCGAGGAAGCAGAAGAGGTGGAGGAAGGGCCTGTATTAGGAAGAGGAGAAGTCATTTAACCTTACCTTTTTATTTTTATATTTTCATTTTACCATAAAAACAATAAATAAACCTAAAAAATAAATATTAACAAGATCTTGATATTCGCATCCGCTACCATCTTTTTCTTGACTTGCCACTACGCTACAGCTCAATATTTTGGGGAGAAACTTCCCACGGGTTCATTCGCTTCGCTCCGACCTAGGCTGTAAGATGCCGGTTCTTTGAGCCTGATACAACCCGAAGGGACTGCGGCGGTTAGCCACGGGCTCATTCGCTTGGCTCACCACCTGTGGAAATGTTAATTGAACCATTGAGCTACAACGCAGCGGCAAGTTAAGAAAAAGATGTCCAGCTATATGGACAAGCCGCCGCACTCCATAAGCTGTTGGGGAGAGATTTATATATTAAAGGAGCAGTCTTTGGAGGCTTTTTTGCGGTATTCTTCGACGAGGAGGTCAAGAATTTCTTGGGCTGTGGTTAAGGAGAGCACCTTTTTTGCGAGCACGGTTGCATCGACGATGCTCGTATTGCGGATGGCGTCCTTAATGAGAGGCATATGCCGGGAGGCTAGAGAGAGCTCGTGGACACCGAGGCCTAAGAGCAAAGGAGTGAAACGGGGGTCTGCGGCGATTTCTCCGCAGATGGAGACAGGAATCCCTTCTTTATTTGCTTCATTAACGATCATTTTAATTAGGCGAATGACCCCTGGATGGGTTGGGGAGTAATAGCTTTGTTGGGCGTGGTTGCTTCTGTCGACTGCTAAGGAATACTGAACTAAATCGTTTGTTCCGATCGAAAGGAAGTTGCATTCTTTTGCTAAGAGGTCGGCAATGATTGCTGCTGAAGGAACTTCGATCATGCATCCGATGCGGATATTTTTTGCGTGAGGGATTCCCTCTTGCGTGAGTTCGTCTTCTACTTGTTTAAGAAGTTCTTTTGCTTCGCGTAATTCTGTTAGGGCAGAAACCATGGGAAAAAGGAGACTGACATTTCCGTTAATTGCGGCGCGTAGGATAGCTCGTAGCTGTGCTTTAAAAATTGCGTGTTCTTTGAGAAGAAAACGCAGGGCGCGGCACCCTAAAAATGGATTCCCTTGCTTTTTGGAGAGCGATTGATTGCGCAGCTGTTTGTCTCCTCCGACATCAAATGTGCGAATGACAATGGGGAGGCCGTTGAGTTTTTGGACAATGCGTTTGTAGATTTCGTATTGTGCGTCTTCTGGGGGAAATCCTTCGTTAGCCAGAAAGATGTATTCTGAGCGGAAGAGACCAATGCCATGTTCTCCTTGTTTTGAAAATAGATCGAGTTCGTTGACCATTTCTAGGTTGGCAGAGACTTTTATTTTATAGCCATCAAATGTTTCGGCGGGGAAACCCATCCCTTTTTCTAATGTTTTTTGGTAGGAGACGAGAGCGGCGCTTTGGAGCTTGTAGAGAGCGAGAGTTTCCTCTTTTGGATTTAATATGATGGATCCCGTGCTTCCATCTACAATAACGACCGTCTCGCTGTTGACATCGAGAGTATCGAGGTTGATGCCGGTGATAAACGGAATGCCTTTTGCTTTTGCAACGATGGCTGCGTGGGAGGTTGTTCCTCCTGTTTCTGTGACAAAAGCGATGACTTCGCTGCCGCGTGCCTCTGCGGCATCGGAAGCGGTCAATTCTTTTGCAAAAACGATAGATCCGGGGAGAATGTCGGCAAGGGAGACGCGAACGCTCTCGTTTAGGTATCCCATGACCCTTCGTGAGATATCTTGGATATCTTTAAAGCGTTCGCGGAAGAACGCGTCCTTCATTTGTTGAAATTTTTTCTGATAGGATTTAACCAGGGATTCGAAGACAAATTCTGCATTTTTTTGTGTTTGGCGAATTTCTGATTCGACAGCAACCGTCAAGAGAGGATCTTGCATGATTTCGAGATGGGCATCGAGAATTTCGGCACCTTCGTCAATGCGTTCGTGACGAAGTTTATTTTGTAGGGCGGTGATGTCGAGACGACTTTTCTCTAGGGCTTGTTGGAAGCGAAACACTTCGCGTTCGATGTCGTCGGGGGGAATATAAAAGTGGGGGGCGGTTCCATCATCCATCGCAAAGAAAAATGCTTTTCCTATTGCGACCCCATGAGAGATCGGCATGCCTTTTAGATGAACTTCTTTCTCTTTAAGAGAGTGTGTCATTAGCGTGTGTTTCTCCAAATTCGTTATCAAAAGCAAGAACCAATTTTTTCATTGTTTCATCCGCATCGACGCCTTCGCACGATATTGTGATGCTTGAGTTTTTCTTTGCAGCTAGCATGAGGATGCTGAGAATACTTTTTGCGTTGACAGTTTCACGTTTGTAAGTGAAAAGGACATTACTTTTACAATTTTGTAAAAGTTTAACAATTGTCGTCGCTGGGCGAGTGTGGATACCCATTTGATTTTTAACTTTTACCTTCGTTACAATTTTCACGATATCTCGCTATAATTATTATGTTAGTGGGAATTTTATTCGCATTAAATGGCGCGTGAGATTCCTTCCGATGGAGATTTACGTTTTTTCTGCTTTGAAACGATCGTTTCTAGCAGTTTAATATTAAATTCTTTTGCCGAGTTGTATCCCATGTCCTTTAGACGATGGTTGAGGGCGATTGTTTCGAGGAGGAGGACAACATCGCGTCCTGGTTTTACTGGCAGAGTGTGGAAAGGAACTTTAATTGCGAGGTATTCGATTGTTTTTTCTTCCAGTCCTACGCGGTCGTAAAAGTGGTCATCGTTCCATTGTTCGAGTTTTACGACGATATCAATGCTTTTGTGGTCGCGGACGCAAACAGCACCGTATAGGTGGGCAACGTTGATGATGCCGATGCCGCGAATTTCCATGTGGTGGCGTGTGAGTTCTGCGCCGAAGCCTTCGAGGTAGACACCTTCGCGCTTTTTTATTTTTACAACATCGTCGGTGATGAGGCGATGTCCGCGCTCGATAAGACCTAAAGCGGCTTCACTTTTTCCTACGGCGGAGTCGCCTTGGATGAGAACACCTACACCGAAGACTTCTACTAGGGTTCCGTGGCAGCTGATGCTAGGGGCAAATTCTTCTGTTAAGAGCATGGTTAGTTTGCTTAGGACATTCATCGTGCTCATATTTGTACGGAAAAGAGGGATGCCTTCCTTTTCGCAGATGCTGACAATTTCTTTTGGAGGACGGTATCTCCGGGCAACGATAACTGCGGGAATGTCGAGAGATAAAATTGCTTCTAGGCGTTCGATGCGAACTTTTGGTTCGAGTGTTTGTAAAAATTCGATTTCAACTTTGCCAAAGATATGAATGCGTTTTCCTGCGTGTGCTTTAAGGTAGCCGGCGAGACTGAGGCCGGGACGTTGTGCTTCGGGAACTTTGATGCGCCGTTTTAGTCCTCTTTTTCCTGCTTGAAGTTCAAGGCCGAGGCGTTCGCGGTGGCATGCGTATAAATCTTCGACAAGGTACATAGCTATTCATCTTTTTTTGTTAACTCTAATTAAAATCAAAAATTTACTTTGTGATTTTTGTTAGGCATAAGCACCATAACCCATTTAAGATGGGGATGCAACAAAAAAAAACGCCATTAGCCAATGCGTTCTAAATAAAACATTAACCAGTCGGTAAAGGTGGGAAAGGCAAGACCTTCCATTAGATTTTCTGCGCGTGTGATGTCGGAAACAGTTTTTTCTGTTCCTCTGACATAGACTACGCCCATTTCTTGTTGAGGATACCATTCTGCCCAAAAGCAGTGGTAATAGGGCATACCAAACGAGACGTAGAAAGGGATAAGTTTCTTTGGATCGAGAGGTTGACCGCTTTCTGTGACGAGACCTTGTTCGTTTGCAAAAAGAACTTGAAACCTGTCGTAGACCTCTTTTACTTCTGACGCGAGAACAAGACCTGTGCAGTCTGTTGTTTTAAAAAATCCATTATGAATTTTTAAAAAGGCCAGGTAGTCGGGAGGAAAAATAATTTCTGGAAACTCTGATTCCATCGTAAGCAAGTCATCTTCTGGCGCAGGAAGAGCGCCGCGGTAGAAGCCGCTGTCGTTTGCTACGCTATAAACCAAAAAAACTTCGAAAGGATCTTCAAATTTCTTTTGAATAAGAAAAACGCCGATCTCATCCAAGTTTGAAAAAAATTTATCGACGAATTCACCTAAATTAGGATGGTACATTAACTTTTGTTGCCAATATTCCTTCGTGAATTCGATACGATCTTCTGGTTTGAGACGGGAGAGTTCGTACCATGCTTTTGGAAGAGCCGGTGCGATTTTGGAAATTTCTTCCCATTGAATGGTAGAGTCCTCGTGAAGAGCGATGAGTTTGTGGACACATCCTGTGGGTGAATCTTCTGAAAATTCATGAAAATATTCTTTAAAATGAGAGTCCATCGCTTTCGCCTCCATCTTATCTTTATCATAACTTTGATTTATCGAAAACGAATTATATACCGAGGAGCAGCTGAAATTTTAAAGTGTTGGTAAAAAAAGCGTGTAGCGATAGACTATTTTCTATGAAAGAGACATTCTTTGCTGCGTGCGATCGATTTTGGATGCAAAACCCTTCTTTATTGTATGCGATTGCGTTGGCGGATGGAATTGTTGCAGGATTGTCAAAAATATTTTTATTGCCTCTTTTTGTTGCGTTTCTTTTGTTTCTGCCTTTGTTTAGTGCACGACGGCATCTGCAGCATAGAATCCTTTTGGCACTTTTAGTGGGGGTTTCTGGCTTTGTTTATGCCTTTGTGGCGTATGAATTTCCTGTCATCGAAGAAGAGGGTGTGACAGGAAGAGCAGATTTTGTTCCAGAAACCATCGCTCTTTCCACCCATCAATTTGGAAAAACGTGGGTTTACACAGGAAAAATCTTAACTTTTGTTTCTGATGAAGACAAAAAGATGATCGCCCGTTCTATTCCTGCCTCCATTAGTTACAAAGAAAATAAAGGAGTGCCCCGCCCTACGGCAGACAATGCATACCGTATTCAAGGAACTTTAAAGAAAAGTCTGGCTGGCAATTATTTTTTAGTTCCTCCTCGTTATGGGCCTCGGTGGGTTCCGCTTAAGACTTCTTATTCGTCGTGGTGTGAATGGCGCCTTGTGGCTAAAAAAAGTATTTCCGATTTAATAAAAAAAAGAATTGTTAACAAACAAAATGCGACTTTTTTAGCAGGGATGGCAACGGGAAGCTTTGACGATAGGGAGATGTTTTCTGCATTTGGGCGGTTTGGATTGCAGCATATCATGGCAATTTCTGGCTTTCATTTTGCGATCATTGCGGCGATTATTGGCGGGGCTTTGAAAGTATGCGTTCCGCAGCGATTTAGTATTCCCCTCCTTATTTTTGTCATGAGCGGCTATTTTTTATTTTTAGGACCTGGACCTTCTGTTGTCCGTGCGTGGCTCACCGTTGTGATTTCGCTTTTTGCTTATGTGATAAATAAAAGTTCCACTGGATTAAATACATTGGGTGTCGCGCTCTTGCTGGTGTTGGTTTATGATCCGTTAATGGTGCGTAGGGTGGGATTTCAGTTTAGTGCATTGATGACGTTGGCGATTTTGTTATTTTATCCCCTTTTTAATGTGTGGATGGGAGTTTTTTTGCCGCAAAAAAGCGTTGGAATGGTGACTAGAATGGCGTTTTACGATCAGTGGGGGTATTTGGGAATTGCTTTTTTTCGTAATTCCTGTGCGTTGATGTTGGCGGTGAATCTATTTGCAATTCCGTTGACCCTCTATTATTTTCATCAATTTCCTTTGATGGGATTATTATATAATTTATTTTTTCCTTTTTTGGTGAGTTTTTCGCTTTTGTTGTTGTTGTTAGGGTTGGGAGGGGGTCTATTGAGTTCGTTTGTTGGAAGCTTATTTCACAATTTAAATAATTTATATACATATTTCATGCTCAATCTCGTTTATCAGATGCCAAAAGGAGTAGATATTATTATGCGTATTGAGGGAATTCCTGTTGAGGCCGTTGTAGGGGTGCTGAGTATCCTTATCCTGACAGGGATTTTATTGCGTTATCGCCTAGAAAATCAGGAGATTTCGTTAAGGGAGTGGAAATATATTTGATTTCATATTGACGTAAATCATCCAATAGGTTAAAAATTACTCCTTTGATGGCGGTAGTAGCTCAGTTGGTTAGAGCATCGGATTGTGGTTCCGAGGGTCGAGGGTTCGAGTCCCTTCTATCGCCCCATTTTCACCTTTAAGGTTAATCTAGTGACCCTCCTTCAAGCAATACTTTTAGGGATTGTTCAAGGGATAACTGAATTCCTTCCTGTTAGTTCTTCCGGTCATCTCGAGTTAGCACAAGTATTGCTTGGATTAGAAAATCTCCACTTGCTCATTCTTTTTGATCTCTGTTGCCATTTGGGTACCTTGCTTGCCATTTTTTATGTCTTTTGGAATCAGATTATTGCCACTTTTGGTGATCGCGTTCGTTTAAAACAATTAGCGATTGCTATTCTTCCTATGTTTCCCTTGGTTTTGGTTTTAAAACCGATCAAACACACCTTTGATCGACCCGACCTGTTATTTATCTTTTTTATGATTACCGCATTGCTTCTATATTTAGGCACGCGCTTTGCAAAGATTTCCTCTCCCGAAAAAAGAAAGGAACGCCGCTGGACCGATCCGTTGTGTATTGGAATATTCCAAGCGGCAGCAATTTTTCCCGGGGTGTCGCGCAGTGGATCGACCATTTCAGGTGCTTGCCTCATGGGATGGAGCCGACAAGAAGCGCTGCTTTTTTCTTTTCTTTTGGCGATTCCAACGATCTTTGGGGCAACCGTTTTAGAAGGCTATAAGCTTTTTAAAGGGGTTGAAGGCGGAGCTCCCGGAGTTGAGGCGGTGCATTATATTGCAGGATTTTTGACATCATTCTTTGTGGGAATTGTCGCACTCAAGGCGTTGATTCAGGTCGTGAACAAGGATAAGATGATGATTTTTGTTTGGTACTGCATTGGCATCAGCCTATTTTCTTTCCTTATGTTCACTCTGTAGAACATACAAGTGAATTGAAAAATTGGCTTTTTGAGCATGTCAAAGCCCCGTGATTGACCGATTCTTGATTTCACTTGTGTATAGAACCTTCCTTCTTAATTCCAAATGTGTTAAGAAGACAGAGTACCCAACAGGTTGAAGACATTAATGAAAAAGAAGAAACTTAAAAAGAAAGCCTCTCCAAAGAAAGAGAAGGAGCAGTTCAACGAGGGCCGTGGAATGTTGCTGCTGGCTTTTTCGCTCGTGCTATTATTAAGCCTTGTGAGTTATGCGTACCACCCTGCACCTAAATATATTTTAGGAATTGTGGGGTATCATATTGGATGGATTTTGCATGCGTTGATGGGCGTTAGTGCTTACTTTGTTTTTGTTTTTATGAGCTGGATTGGATGGAGACAGTTGTTTTCTCGCCCAGTGAATCATTTGTTTGCGAAGGGATGCTACTTCTTTTTATTTACTTTTTCGTTATCGATGTTGCTTTCGATGGTCGAATTCAACTTCCCTCGTGTGGCGACCTTTTTAGGCCATCTTTTTTATCCTAGCCTCTGGGAGGCAAAGATGCAGATTCACCTTGGGGGAGCGCCTGCTTATTTTCTTTATAGCGATTTGCCCCATGCCAATTTGCATACTGTCGTTAATGCGGTCGGGGTCGCGATCATTTTTTCATTTACCCTCATCACTAGCCTAATGTTTTTGATGAAGGTGCGCCCTGTCGATCTGTTAAATGGAATGATTAGATCGTATTTATGGATAAAAGCACAATTTCCTGAACGCGCGCCTTCGGAACCTTTGATGGCATTTGCAAAATCCTATCCTGAGGCAAGTCCTTCTCGCGTGATGGCAACCATCTCCCCTGCGGCTGTGATCGAGCCCGTTCCCCCTCCTTCGCGCTTTGTCAAACTCAATGCTCCGATGGAAGCCCAGCCCGGAGATAAAGATAAAGCGCGACAAGAGATGTTAGAGATTGAGCCGGAGGTAAATTTAAAGATCCGTCCCTCGATTTCTAGAAAGACACAAAGCGATTTGATGCCTAGCTTTCCTTTCGACCTGAATACTCCTGCGCCTGCGGGAAAGCTAGTGATAGGCGAGAGCGAGCCTCCCCACTCCCCTTCTGTTTCTTCAGCTCCTTCGTTCACAACGCAGACTAAGGATCCTATTCAAGACGCAAAGACACAGCTTCAGCAAAAAGCGGTGACTCCGAAGACAAAAAGAGAAAATGCATTAGATGCGCAGCAAGTCCATAATGGGGATTTCACACGTTTCAAATTGCCTGGAAACAACCTGTTAAGCACGCCGAAAAAGATTGATCAAAACAGCCTAAAAAGTGGACTGAAAAGACAGGCCGAAGTGTTAGAAGAAACACTTTGCAGTTTTGGGATTGAAGCGAAGGTTGGGCAGATCAATTGCGGGCCGACGATCAATTCCTTTGAGGTGCATCCTGCCATCGGTGTTAAAGTACAGAAAATTAAAGCGTTAGACAATGATATCGCATTGAATATGGAAGCGAAATCTATCCGTATCATCGCGCCTATTCCAGGAAAAGCGGCAGTGGGGATTGAGATTCCTAACGTCTGTCCTCAAGAAGTCGGATTCAAAGATATGCTCGCCGCCTATCAGCAGTCGGGACGCAAATTTTTTATTCCTATCCTGCTAGGACAGACCGTCAACGGCGAATATGTCATGAGCGACTTAACAAAGATGCCGCATGCGATTATCGCGGGGGCGACGGGATCTGGAAAATCTGTCTGTATCAATACGATTGTCATGTCCATTGTCATGAATGCTAAGCCTGATGAAGTACGAATGATCATGGTCGATCCTAAAAAGGTCGAGTTGACTCCCTACACGAATCTTCCGCACATGCTTGCTCCAGTGATCACTGAGAGCGTAGAAGCGTGTTCTGCGTTGAAGTGGTTAGTGAAAGAGATGGAAAGCCGGTATGAGATCCTTAAGCTTGTTGGGCAGCGTAATATTCAAGGATTTAATAGCCGTACGATCAATGAAGAGCAGGAAAAAGGATTTGGCAAAGAGCTTCCTAAAAAAATGTATTACATCGTCGCGATCATTGATGAGTTGGCGGATTTGATGATGGTTGCTGGCAACGAGATAGAAACCCCTATTGCGCGTATTGCACAGATGGCGCGCGCGGTGGGTATTCATCTTATCTTAGCGACGCAGCGTCCGTCGCGAGAAGTAATTACAGGCTTGATCAAGGCGAATTTTCCTACGCGCATTTCTTTTAAGGTTGCCAGCCGTGTGAACAGTCAAATCATCTTGGATGAGGTCGGAGCAGAGGCATTGCTAGGCAATGGAGATCTTTTATTTTTACCCCCTGGAAGTTCACATCTTGTGCGTGCGCAAGGTGCTTATATTCGTGATGAGGATATTAATGCCGTCGTCAAATTTATTTGTGATCAGGCTCCTCCAAGCTATGTGATCCAATCCTTTGATGGCTATGGCACAATGGCATTTGATGACGAAAATGATGACAATGGGGACGATCTTTTCAATGATGCCGTCAATATCATTTTATCGACTAACAATGCCTCGACCACCTTTTTGCAGCGTAAGCTAAAGATTGGCTATGCGCGGGCGGCAAGCTTGATTGATCACATGGAAGCAAAAGGGATTATTGGTCCTGCGGAAGGAAGCAAGCCTAGAAAAATATTGCGCCCTCGTATGGCTGATGCCTATGATCAACCGGAATTGGATCTATGAAAGAAATGACTGGAATGACGGGTGGGCACCATCGGCAACAAAAGCGGCTGAGAACTTTTGGGTTTGTGCTTTTATTATTTTCTGTTTTTCTGACCGCATTTGCCTATATCAATGACAATCAATCACTTAACTTCATCCAAGACAGTGAGGGTTATTATATGATGGCTGCTCTGTTTATGTGCATGGGCATTATCTGCTTTATGCCTATCAGAGAACGCCTGCGTTAATGCGTGCACTCTTTAGACAAATCGTGTAATATCTCCGAAAATATTAAAAGACACAACCGCATATATAACTGAGATTTTTCATGAAAGGATTCTGTCCCCTGGCTTCGGGTTCGAAAGGAAACTGCCTCTACCTTGGCACTGATAACACAAAAATTTTGATTGATGCTGGCCTCAGCACAAAAATGACCCGCGCCAAACTCGCCGAAATTAATGTCACTCTCGAAGAGATCGACGCCATTTTGATTACGCATGACCATGGTGACCACATTCAGGGATTGAAAGTGATGGCCTATAAATTAGGGATTCCTGTTTTAGCAAATGCAGAAACAGCGAAAGGGATTGTTAACACTTTTGGCGACTGTCCCAAATTTAAAATTTTTGGAACAGGAGAATCTTTTCAATTTGGCGATTTAGAAATTCATCCTTTCAGTATCCCTCATGATACGATGGATCCTGTGGCGTTTACGATAAAATTCGATCAAATTAAATTAGGGATCTGTGCCGATCTTGGGTTTGCCACAGCATTAGTGAGAAATCAGCTAAGAGACTGTGACTATTTATATCTTGAGGCTAACCATGAACCTTCTATGGTGCATGCGTGTGCGCGTCCAATGGTCTATAAACAACGTGTATTGAGTCGAACAGGACACTTATCTAATCACGACTGTGGCCAGCTATTGGCAGAGATCGCGCACCCAGGGCTAAAACATGTATATCTTGCCCACCTTTCAAGTGAATGTAACTCTCCTGAAATGGCATTAAGTACTATTCGTGAAATTTTACAAGGGCATGGGATACAACTTGAGTTGTACGTTGCACCGCAGCATCAAATTAGTAGACCACTCATTTTTGATGATGTCCCACAGCAAGTTATACCACTCATTTTAGAAACAGTGTAATTTGGGCGATTTCAAACGAGAAGTAAGGGGCGGCATCTTGCGCTTTTTTAATAAATTCATCGTCTTGCAAGGCAAAGCATGCTCTTATCAGAGGTTGGTCTTGAAGAAGAGCTGTGCATGGAACTGTATAACGAAATGCAAGAATTGCTAGTAACCATTCTTTTCGTTCGTCTGGATTTGTAATCGATTTTAAGTGATTAAGCGAATGAAAGACTATTTTATCGCATAGTACTCCTTGATCCTTTGAATTGAGGAATGCTTCCATGCAATTACTTTTTAGTAAAGTCTCCAGCATTTCCACAGGAATGGCTTTCATACGGTCCGATAATATTTCCAAGGTTTTTGAGACGATGCGGACATCTTTTAATGAAAGATATGGGTCTGTAAGAAATGCTTCCCATAGTCCTCTAACTTTTTCATCGCTTTCAAAAGCAACGATTAATTCTATTGTTCGTAGATATAATTCAGCAGATTGCTGAGACATGCCCCCTATTTTTTGCGTTTGGTGGGAAACAAATAGGTCGACTAAATGGATTAGCTGAGGGGAAATTTTTCGTTGTAATTTTTTTAAATTCGATAAAATTATAACGGTCTTATTAAAAATAAGATTCACAAGCTGTGCAGTATCTTCCGTCTGTTCTTCTTTTTTTTCATTTAATTGTTCTAATGCATGAATGGCCGTGTCAACAAGCGCTTGTGTATTTCGTTTTTCTGCGGCCATGTGAATCGTTTCTATATGTCTTAAAGCGACTGGTTGTAAAAAAGTAGGATATAATTCAGTTTTAAACAGGTTGTTAATGTATTTTTTTTCTTCGATTGAATTGGAATTTTGCGCTTTTTCAGGGATATTAGAAGTGTTAGGAAGCTTCCGGATTATCGCAGAATTGCAAAATGGCTCAACTGGAACACCCCATTCTTGTGATTCTGTTAAACGAGTTCCTCGGGTATCAAAAGTAAGAAAATGCATATTACACAACCAAATTAAATAGTTTATTTAAAAATCAACTGTTTAAGTATAGTTATTATCAAAATAAAAGAAAAACATTTTAAATAATAAAATTATTTTTATGCCATTAAAAAGTAAAATAAAGAGTCGTTTTTTTTGAACTCCCTTGTTTATATATCGTAATCGGTCACGAGGGCATCATTTAAGGCGTGGGCACTGTTTTTAGGCATTTAATGCGCCAGCAATGCTCGAGTTTGGCATTTTTAATGAAGTAATAGCGATTTGCATCAGGCTCAAAGAGCCGGTATCTTATGGCAAAGGTCGGAACGCAGTGGAGGCCTGGATAAGAAAGAAAATAATATTGAGGTCTGAAAGACCAAGATAATTAACCGAAGTTGCGCATACACAAGTGAATTCAAAATTTGGCTTTCTGAGCGCGTCAAAGCCCCGGGGTTAAACGATCGCAAGTCGGTTCATATTGTTTGACCCACTTGCAATCGTTTAACCGCGAGAACTTTCACAGAGCTAAAAAACCAAATTGGAACAGGTTCGGTATGTATCGAACATGATTCAATAATTACGAGAATATTGATTTTATTTTATCGAGAAAGGATTTGCGTTGAGGAAGGTTTGCGGGACGTTCCATGGTAGCAAATTTTTCTAATAATTCTTGTTGTTCTGTTGACAGATTTGTGGGTGTTTCGATGAAGATGCGTACGAGGAGATCGCCTTTTGTCGAGCTATGGACGTTGGGGAATCCTTCGTTGCGTACGCGGAAGACCTTGCCGTTTTGTGTTCCGGAAGGAATGGTAATACGGCAGGTGTGGTTAAAGAGAGAAGGAACTTCTTTTTTGCAACCTAGAGCAGCTTCTGTGAAGCTAATTGGAAGGTCTAGGATGATGTCGTTACCTTCACGTTGAAAGACTTCGTGGTCTTGAACGGTGATGAAGACGTAGAGGTCGCCTGGAGGGCCTCCGTTAGGACCTGCATCGCCGTAGCCGCTCATGCGAAGGCGCATACCGGAGTCTACGCCTGGGGGGATAGTGACTTTAACGTGTTGTTTATCTTTGGAGACGCCGTGTCCGTTGCATTTGGTGCAGGGGTCGGTGATGACTTGACCTTCGCCATTGCATTTTGGGCAATTCATTGACATGCTAAAGAAGCCGCGCTGTTCGTAGACTTGACCTTGGCCTTTGCACTTGTCGCAGCGACGGATTCCGCTGCTGGAAGCGGCGCCTTTGCCATTGCATGTAGAGCATGTGACGTAATTCGTGATGGCGAGTTCTTTTTCAGTGCCTTTTGCGGCTTCAACGAAGCTGACAGTGATGTTGACGCGTTTGCTGGCGCCTTGTTGACGTGCCTGTGAGCGTTGGTTTTGTCCGCCCCCGCCGAAGAAGCTTTCGAAAATTGCTTCTCCCCCGCCCCCGCCGCCGCCAAAAGCGTTCATGAAGGTGCGTAAGGCTTCGTCCATAGAGGCGTGGTGTGCGCCACCAGGATGGCCCCCTGCTCCATGTTGAACCCCCTCTTTGCCGTAGCGGTCGTAGAGACGACGTTTATTTTCGTCACTTAGGACCTCATATGCTTCTGATATCCCTTTGAATTGTTTTTCCGCATTGGGGTTTCCCTGATTTTTATCGGGATGAAATTGGAGGGCTTTTTTGCGGTAAGCTTTTTTAATTTCTGCTGCGGAGGCGTCTTTAGAGACTTCTAATAATTCGTAGTAATCAGACATGTGCGTACAACTTATTTGGGGGAACTAAAAATAATAAAACAGGTATATACACAGTGCTGTGCATATACCTTTCATTTTTTTCTATGGTAAAACGGCAAAGGAGAATTGCTTCTCCAAGAATCTTATCGCTTGTATTTTACGGCAGCTTTGGATTTTGCGCGTTTTCTGATCGAAGGTTTGGAGTAAAAGCGATGGGCTTTTACAGCCTTCATTACGCCTTCTTTATCGAGTCTTTTTTTCAAAGAACGAAGTGCTTTATCAATGGAGTCGCCTGGACGAACTTTTACAGTTGTCATGTCCCTCTCTTTCCTGGTTATCACGATTTAAACATATACCAACGCGCGGCAACGCCTTGCGGATAGCTAAAATCATAGTAAACCTCTGCATATTTAGCAAGGAAAACGTCAACACAGGCAAACGAATTTGAAATTTAAACAATTTCATTGACTAAAGACCGCGTTCAATTTCCGCTTGGGTTTTGCGAAGGTAGAGAATATTGACATTGCCTTCTTTGGAAAATTGACCTTCTGAGAACTTTTGTCGGGCGATTTCGACTAAATGTTGAGGGTGGGGTGGAGTATCGATCCATTCCAAAGAAAGGGCTGGATAAAGCTTTGAGAGTTTTTGTTTGAGCGAAGAGGAGTTAGGGGTGACTAGTGTTGGATAACGTTTTAAGTCCTCTTCTATAGAGTCTAAGGGCCTTGCAGTGGGGGGAGAAGAGTAGGTGATGATTCCATTTTTTCTAGTGCCAAAGAGGGCATAGGCGCCGCTAATTTTGGCGTCGATAAGAGCCGTGAAGGAGCAGTCGTGGGGTGGGATGAACCCTTCGAGAGAAGAGAAACTCACAACCGGAATCTTAGCAACATAGGCGAGGGCTTTGGCGACGACAACCCCGACGCGGATACCTGTGTAGGATCCTGGGCCCCCGCCTACGGCGACGTATTTTAGTTCTTTAGGGTTGATCTTCAGTTCTTTAAGACCTTTTTCCACCGCTAACAGAAGTAATTTTGAATGGTTGAACCCAATAGAAATTATTTGTTGATAAAGAATATGAGTCTCATCAAAAAATATGACGACTCCATATTCCGTTGCAGTATCGATAAGAAGAGAGGTCATGTCGCGACTCCTAAATCAAAAGACAATCCTTTAATAACGGGGATAAGCGAATGTGCATTGTCCACTTGCAATTGTTTTAACTTTTCTCTGTATTTATCCATAAAATCGATGGATTGAATGGCGCGGTCGATGCGGTGTTTAAAAGGAGGGCGTTTGCATACCATGAGGGCTCTGGAGAATGCGAGAGCTTCGATGCAGGAAGTAAATGCGGCTTCGTCTGTAATCCCCTGCTTAAAACTTAAATTAGCAACAAAACGTGCAACACTGGCCCCTGAACGATCGGCGGTGTCTTTGCAGCCGAAGCTTAAAGAGTTTATCTCTAATTGTGTGACAAGAAGACAAACGAGTTCGTCTTCATATAGATCGAGAAAAATTTGACGTTCTTCTTTTGTTAGCGTTGTCCTATCTAAAAAAAATGACTGCGCGATATTTTGACAAATTTTTTCTGCTCTTTCTCTTAGGTCCGGAATTTCTTCTATTACTTGAGGAGAAAAGTAATTACCTGATTCCTTGCTGTCGACTTCAAATTCTTGTTCAAGGAGTGTTTTTATAAATGTTTGGGTATCATTTTCGGAATCGTAGGGGCCGTTTTGATAATAAAAAGGAGAATTTTTGGAACGTACGACGCAAAAAAGTGCGCCGGCATATTTTTCATTTGATGCTATTTCTAAGATTGCTTGGACACGACCGTGCTCCACTCCACCACGGACATATTCTAATGAAGGGTAGGCTGTTAAAGCTGGGCGCATGTCTTGAAGCATGAAATAGAGATGCGATTTTTTTTGAGCTTTATAGGAGAGAAGAAATCCTAGGAATTCTGTTGTGACACGGGCGTCGTCCCCTATTCGGTACTCTCCCTCTATTGTTGGGGTTCCAAACGCGATTAAGTTTACTGTGGTCGATCCTGCTGAATCACTTTTGTTGATGGTTCCTAGAAACTGAGGGATGTTGCTTTGAGTGAAGGGGTCGTACAGCCAAACGTTAGCCCAATGTTTCCGTACGCTATTGCAGGCGCGTGCGGCTAGAGGGGCGCATAAAGCTCCTGGAACATTTGAAATCTGTTTAAGAGTAAGGGTTAGTCGCTCACTTATCGTTGGTTCAATAAGTGGAGAAGAAGAGAGGTAATTCTGTTCTCCGCGTTCTCTAAATTTCTCAATAAGGGCGCATGCTTCTTCTGAAAGAGAGAGTTGGGTCATAAAGGCTTCTGATAGTTTCAGAAAAAAATCGTCCGATTTCTGAGAAATTTTGGTGGATGTTTGTTGGACTATGTCGAACCATTCATCTCCTTGAGCGAGGCATCCAAGGGTGCGTAGTTTTTTAATAAATGTTTGATATCCAAGACGAAGACTCTCGAGATAACTCAAAGAAATTTCTTTATCTGAAAGAGATAACTCATCCAAAAAAGTAATTATTTCAGAAATTACAGAAGGAAGGTCCTCTAGGTCATTTTGAAAGATCTCGTCTTTAATTTTTAAAGCGTGGACCTGTAATTGAGTGAGGACTGCGTGGTAACGGTCAATTTTCCATTCAAAGTCATCTGGGCGCTCGGATTCAAAAAAGAGGGATTTTGCGGATTCGATCCATCCCACTTCGGCGACATCGTCTTCTCCATATGAAGGCTGTGAAAGAGGGGAAGAACCGCTTTCTTGTTCGAAGTTAGATGCAAAGCATTCTAAAGGAACGGAAAAAGAGCGGGGGGGGCTATTGATGGCGGAAATGCTGGGAATACTCATTTTAACTTCTTATTTTTGAGATAAGTATAACAATCGAGAGGAATCCCCCCTACAATTCTTTATATTAATTCTCAAGATACTTAATATTAATAACTTAAAATTATTTTATCCAACATGGAAACTATAGGGCGAATCTGCTATGGTTCGAATTATGGCCAGATAACCTCTAGTATGCTATCCTTTTGACTCAACTTTACGCAAAATCCCACAATTTAGGTAAATGCGATACCATTGGATGACTAGATGAACAAACCTGATTTTGAAATAGAGCTTGAACAAGCGCTCCTGCAGTCGATGGAAGAGGAAAAACATGGACCCAAAGTGTCTGATCCTATTCCAGAGACATTAGATATTTTCCCGATTCAAAAACGCCCTTTTTTTCCTGGAATGGCGGCTCCTATTACTGTTGAGCCTGGTCCTTATTTTGACTTATTAAAGCAAATTGCAAAGACACCGCACAAGTGTTTGGGATTGCTGCTGACTAAAGAAGAAGAGTGCGACGTCTATAGGTTAAAGTTTTCTGATCTTTATAGCGTTGGAGTCGTTGCGCGTATTTTAAGAGTTATTCCTTTGGAGCATGGTGGCGCGCAGGTCATTCTCAATATGGAAAAACGAATGATCGTCTTGAAACCTGCGACCTCGACGAAAAGTAAGCATTTGCGGGCTAAGGTACAGATTCGGGATGAGCCCCATCTTCAAACGGATGAGTTAAAGGCGTATTCGATCAGTATCATTTCGACCATCAAAGACTTATTGAAGCTGAATCCCCTTTTCAAGGAAGAGCTCCAGATATTTTTGGGACATTCCGATTTTACTGAACCTGGGAAGCTTGCGGATTTTGCTGTTGCGTTGACGACGGCGTCGCGTAAAGAGTTGCAGGAGGTGATGGAGACCTTTGACATTGAGAAGCGCGTCGAAAAATCGTTGATGCTACTGCGTAAAGAATTGGATATTAGTAAGTTACAAAGCAATATCAACGAAAAAATCGAGCAGACGATCAATAAGAGTCAGAAAGATTTTTTCCTTAAAGAACAGCTCAAGACGATTAAGCGTGAGCTTGGGATTGAGCGTGATGACAAGACCCTTGATAAAGGAAAATTCGAATTACGCTTAAAGAATAGAGAGATTCCTCCAGAAGTGATGAAAGTCATTAAAGACGAATTAGATAAGCTCAGCGTATTAGAGATGCAGTCACCCGAATATACCATTATTCGGGGATACCTTGATTGGCTAACCCTTATGCCATGGGGCATTTATAGCAAAGAACGTCATGAACTTGATAAAGCGCACAAAGTGTTGGAGCAAGACCATTATGGCTTGAAAGATATCAAGGAGCGGATCCTTGAGTTCATCAGCGTCGGCAAGCTTGCGGGAGGGGTTAAAGGAAGTATTATTTGCCTTGTGGGGCCTCCTGGGGTAGGTAAAACAAGTATTGGAAAAAGTATTGCGCACGCGCTCAATCGCAAGTTTTACCGTTTTTCTGTGGGGGGAATGCGTGATGAGGCTGAGATCAAAGGACACCGTCGTACCTATATTGGAGCGATGCCTGGGAAGTTGATTCAGGCGTTGAAAATTACGAAAGTGATGAATCCTGTCATCATGTTGGATGAAATTGATAAGATCGGAAATAGTTATCATGGGGATCCCGCATCGGCATTGTTGGAAGTGTTGGATCCTGAGCAGAACAAGGATTTCCTTGATCACTACCTCGATGTTCCATGCAACATGAGCGATGTATTGTTTATTGTGACAGCCAATATGTTGGATACTATTCCTTCGGCTTTGCTTGATCGGATGGATGTGTTGCGTTTATCTGGATATATTTTGGATGAAAAGATACAGATCGCGAAAAAGTATTTAATCCCGCGCAATCGAAAAACAATGGGATTGAAAGCGAAGGATATTAAATTTACTGATGAAGGCATTCGCGACATCATCAATGGATATGCGTTAGAAGCGGGTGTGCGTAGCCTTGAGGGATTGATTAAGAAGATCATGCGAAAGACCGCTGTTAAAATTGTAAAGCACCAAGAAGTCGTTGAGCATGCTAAAAAAGGAAAAAAACCGCCAGAGCTGCCCACTCAAGTCATCGACAAAAAGAACTTAAAAGAATTTATTGGCAAACCAGTCTTTACTAGCGATCGACTTTATGATTCCACCCCTGTTGGCGTTGCCATGGGATTGGCATGGACCTCAATGGGGGGAGCAACATTATATATTGAGACGATAAAGGTTCCTGCGGAGCGTACGGAAATGAAGCTGACCGGACAGGCCGGGCATGTGATGAAGGAGTCGTCCGAAATCGCATGGAGTTATTTCCACAGTACTTTACATAAATATGCACCAGAATATACTTTTTTTGAGAAGACACAGGTGCATATGCATATTCCTGAAGGAGCGACCCCGAAAGACGGACCTTCTGCAGGGATTACTATGGTGACTGCGCTGCTTTCTTTGTTAATTAATACGCCTGTATTGCATAATTTAGGAATGACTGGCGAGTTGACACTAACGGGACGGATCCTTCCTGTCGGAGGAATAAAAGAAAAATTGTTGGCGGCACGCCGTTCCGGGTTAGAGATTATCATTCTTCCAAAAGACAACTTGCGTGATGTTGAGGAAATGGAAAGCTATCTAACAGATGGACTAAAGATTCTGTATGTGGAGTATTATGATGAAGTTGCAAAAATCGCTTTCCCAGAACGTTCGTTTGAGCACGCCGTTATTTTGGAGTGAAGAAAGCCGAAAGAAGTGGATTTTTCCGGAGCAGCTAGAAGAAAAAGTTGCAATGATTCGTGAAGATAACGTCACCATTGCGACGTTGAATGGTTCGTTCGATCTTTTGCATGCGGGACATTTGCAGATCATTTTTGAAGCGTCGCAACAGGCCGATATCCTTATTGTCGCTTTGAATAGCGATGCCTCTATTCAGGCGTACAAAGATCCTTTTCGTCCGATCATTTCACTAGAGCACCGTTTGGAAATGATGACAGCGCTTGCCTTTGTTGATTATGTCACTTGGTTTGAAGAGACTACGCCCTTGGCCGTGTTGGAAAAGATACGCCCCGACGTGCATGTCAATGGGGTGGAATATGGAAGAGAGTGTGTTGAGTCAGCTCTTGTCAAAAAGCATGGGGGGAGGCTTCATCTTGTTGAAATCATTGAGGGATTATCCACTTCAGCGATCGTATCCAAAATACAACATTTAGAGAGCAGAACAAAATAATGAGAATAATCGGCACCCTACCTAGTCCGCGCGATGCGCAGCTTTTTTCTGCTCTTTTGACGACAAAAGGGATTGCGCACGAGATTGAAACGTTGGAAAACAGCGATTGGGGAAGTGACGAGTATGGCATTTCAACACTCACTGTCTGGGTGATTGACGAAGACCGCGCAGAAGAGGCCCACGGCTACTTAAACGAATTTAAAACCTCTCCTACACCCTCTTCTTTGTCCGAACACCATTCTCTTTCTGGAACAACAGTCGTAGGACATAATAAAAAGATTATCTCGCTGCAAGAACCCTCATTGCAAGGGTCTTCATTTAAAAAAACGCCTTCTCCTTCTGTTCTTCCACGAAAACAAAACGAGAAAGGAATCCTCACCTTCATTATTTTAGGCGTATGCTGCTTGCTCTTTTTTATGAGCGAGGCGACGCAACCGACGATTCCTTATGGTCAACTCAACCATGCATTTTATCCTGCTCTTTCTATTTCGCCCGTTAATCGACCATTGATGTACGACCATCCCGCTGCGTTTGATTTTTTAGATAAAGCAGTTTCTCTGTATGGAGTCGAGTCGTTGGAGGATCCTAACACCCTCCCCGTCCCTGGGAAGATGCTTGTTCAGAAGTATTTACAGACACCTTATTGGCAAGGAATTTACGATCAAGTGATTGTGCATTTTAGGAATGCGAATGCTCCGTGGAATTTCAATGTTCCTCTATTTGAAAAGATTAGGCAAGGAGAAGTGTGGCGACTTTTTACTCCGGCTTTGCTTCACTATGATCTGCTTCATATCTTTTTTAATATGGCGTGGCTATTAATGTTAGGACGTCAAATTGAGAGTCGGATCAAGGGAATGCGTTATCTTCTGCTGATTCTTATTGCAGGGATCCTCTCCAACACGGCGCAGTATTTGATGAGTGGATCCAACTTTATCGGATTTTCTGGTGTTGTCTGTGCGATGATTACTTTTATTTGGGTGCGCCAGCGGAATGCGGCGTGGGAGGGGTATCAATTAGAGCGTTCTTCCCTTATTTTCGTTGGTGTTTTTCTTTTGTCGATTGTTTTATTGCAGGCCGTGTCGTTTGCAGTGGAACTCACAGGCTCCGCCTCATTTACGCCGGGTATTGCAAATACCGCCCACCTTGTCGGAGCGGTGGTTGGATATCTCATAGGACGACTCCCTTTCTTTGCCTGGCGATAGGATAGGTTGGAGTCGCTCTATCTTTCCTATAGATTAGTAATCGATTTTTCGCTATGCTGTCCCATATTTTAACAGAGTTTTATTGAGATGAGCGTACGCGATTTAATCATTTTGGGCACTTCGAGCCAGCAGCCGACGCGCTTTCGTAATCATGGCGCCTATCTTTTTCGTTGGAATGAAGAGGGTTTTCTCTTTGATCCGGGCGAAGGGACTCAACGTCAGCTCATTTTCGCGAATATTGCCCCTCCTTTCATCACTCGTATCTTTGTTTCTCATTTCCATGGCGACCATTGCCTTGGGCTGGGATCGATGCTGATGCGGCTCAACCTCGATAAAGTGACGCATCCGATCCATTGTTACTACCCGGCCTCTGGTAAAAAATATTTTGATAGACTGCGCTATGGGACCATCTACCACGAAATGATCAATGTGGTGGAGCATCCTGTCTATGAGTCAGGAATTGTAGAAGATGATGGCAATTTTCGTATTGAGGCGACATTTCTGGACCACGGTGTGCCCAATATTGGCTGGCGCATTACCGAATCTGATAGCCGCAAGTATGATCCTACTAAATTAAAGGCCTTAGGCTTGCACGGCCCACAGATCAGACAATTACAAGAGAAAGGCGGCATCACAGTAGAAGGGAAAGACATTTCTTTAAATGATGTCAGCCACATTCGCCAAGGCGACAGCATTGCTGTTGTTATCGATACCCGTTACTGCAAGGAAGCGGTTGAAATTGCGCGCAATGCACAGCTGTTACTTTGCGAAAGCACCTATCTCGAACAGGACCGCGATCTCGCACAAAAAAATTTCCATCTTACCGCAAAACAAGCGGCAACAATTGCTAAAGAAGCGAATGTTGACCAATTAGTCCTCACCCATTACTCTGCGCGGTATCCGGACAGCCGTCCTTTTGAGCAAGAAGCACGCGAAGTATTCCCTAATGCATACGCAGCCAACGACTTAATGGTTTTTCCATTCCCGAAAAACAGATAATCTATACCGCTCGTGATTCAACAAAAAAATAGATAGAAAAATATTCTTAAAAAGAGTATCTATTCTAGGCATGTATATAAAAGCTTGCTACCAATTCCTTGATCACTTGCGCATTATAAAAAATGCCTCAGAGCATACCGTCCGCAATTATGCGATCGACCTCAATTCATTGAAAAATTTCATTGAAGCAGAGATTTTAAAACTGTCACAGCCAGAGAATCTTCCCGAAAAAATTCGCTACGACGCGGCGTATATGCAGCGGATCACTGACAAAGATAGCTTGATCGATTTACATGGCATCGACAAACGGACCATTCGCAGCTTCCTTGCCCATCTCAGCGCACACAATAGCAACAAAAGAACGATTGTGCGTCGCATGTCGTCACTGCGCTCTTTTTTTAAATACGCATTCCTAAATAAGCTTGTAACCGTTAACCCAACAGAAGATCTAGACACACCCAAGATTGAAAAGCGTGTCCCGCATTCGCTATCCTACGATCAAGTGCAAAAACTCTTTGACCAGCCGGATACAACTTCTATTCTGGGCTATCGCGACCGTGCAATCATCGAGCTCTTTTACAGCTCCGGATTGCGTGTCAGCGAGCTTGTTGCACTCGATCGCGCGGACTTTGATCACAAGAACCTATTGGTAAAGCTTAAAGGTAAAGGTCGAAAAGAGCGTATCGTTCCCATCACAAAAAATGCGGCAGACTGGATCAATTCTTATTTAAATCATTCGGAGCGCTATCGTGAAGTCAACGGCCACTTTGCTGAAAAGGACCCCAAAGCAATTTTTCTGAATCGACTAGGAACAAGATTGACCTCCCGTTCTGTCGACAGAAATTTCGTCCGTTACCTTGTCATGAGTGGGATTGCTGCCGATGTGACCCCTCACTCCATACGACACACGATCGCGACGCATTGGCTAGAAAACGGGATGGACCTAAAAACGATTCAGGTCATGCTCGGTCACCGTTCGCTTTCTACGACGACGATTTACACCCAGGTCTCCACTGCATTAAAGAAAAAAGTTTACGATGAGGCGCATCCACGCGCATAGAGTCATTCTTTCTTGCAATAAGGACATTTCTCTGGTAACATAGATGAAAATTTATTTACCTAGATGGACCTATGATCACACTCAATAAAATCTCTAAAAGCTTCGGAAGTAAAGTTCTTTTTGAAGACGTCACCGCCACCTTTAGCGAAAACAATCGTTACGGATTAACAGGACCTAATGGTGCTGGAAAAACGACCCTCATGCGTATTGTGATGGGAGAAGAAGAACCGACTTCTGGCCATGTCAGCTTGCCAAAACGCGTTGGTATCTTACGTCAAAATATTGAAGCCTACATCAACTACCGTGTGCTTGACGTTGTCATCATGGGAAATAAACGGTTGTGGGATGCCTTTACTGAGCGGGATCAGTTGTATGAAGTTGAGATGACGGATGATGTCGGCATGCGTTTAGGTGACCTTGAAGGAATCATTGCAGAAGAAGACGGCTACTCGGCAGAATCGGAAGCAGAGTTTTTGTTGAGCGGAATGAGTTTTCCACACGAATACTTTGAAATGAAGATGGGCGAGATTCCGACAGATATGCAGTTCCGCGTTCTATTATGCCAATCGTTGTTTGGAAAGCCGGAAGCATTGCTCCTTGATGAACCGACGAACCACTTGGACCTTGAATCGATTGGTTGGTTAGAGAAGTTCCTTTTCGACTACAAAGGCACTCTTATTGTCACGAGCCATGACCGCCACTTCTTAAACAGTGTAACGACACATATCGCCGACATCGACTACGAGACAATCATTCTTTATCCAGGCAACTATGACGCGATGGTCGAAGCAAAGACAGCTGTGCATGAGCGCGCGGCACAAGATGCTAAGTCAAAAGAGAAAAAAGTGGCTCAGCTGCGTGAATTTGTGGCGCGCTTTGCGGCGGGAACCCGTGCTAGCCAGGTGCAGTCGCGTATTAAAGAAATCGACCGCTTAAAGCCCCAGGATTCAAAATCAACAAATATTCAGCGTCCTTATATCCGTTTTTTACAGAAACAGCCTTCTGGAAAAGTCGTTTACAAAGTCGAAAACATCAGCAAAAACTACGACGAAAAAGAAGTAATCAAGAAATTATCCCTTGAAGTGCATAAAGGTGACAAGATTGGAGTCATCGGCAATAACGGCCGTGGAAAGACAACGTTGTTAAAGATGCTTGCTGGAGTGGTCAAACCGGAAGCAGGAAAAATTGAATTGGGGCATCAGGTCGACGTCAGCTATTTTCCACAAAACCACCACGACATCATGGATAAAGGCGAAGGCATCTCAAGCTTTGACTGGGTGAAGAGCCAAAAACCTGAAGCGTACGACCAAGATGTTCGTGGCGTAATGGGAAAACTGCTCTTTGGCGGAGAAGACGCCTTTAAGCCGATTAATAAATTGTCAGGCGGAGAGACCGCACGTTTAATTATTGCGGGAATGATTTTAACAGAGAATAACGTCCTTATTTTAGATGAGCCTAACAACCACTTGGATTTGGAAGCGGTATCTGCTTTAGCCTGGGGCTTGAACGAATACAAGGGAACGGTTGTGGTGGCGTGTCACGATAGAAGCTTAATTGAAGCCGTTGCCACTAAGATTATTGCCTTTGAAGAAGATGGCATCAATATCTACCAAGGAACGCTACAAGAATATCTCGAGTGGAAAAAGGCAGCTGTAAAGAAGTAGTGATGGAGCGCACATTCACCAAAGCGAAGTTTCTTGAGCAGCCTTTAGAGCGAAGGCACAAAAAATGTGCAGAATTACTTCGCTTTTGTTACGAACAGCGACTAAACGGTGGATCGATTGCATCTGAGATAGAAAAGCAGTATGCGCAGTGGCAAGAGTGGATGGAAAGCACTTTCAGCCTCGACAGCAAAACGATAAAAGAGATTGCCGAGCGCTACCATTACCATCTTCAAGCTGCGGGACAATCGTTGAAAGAGCACCGCCTTCTTCCACAGGTTCGGAAAGGCGATCGTCAACTGGCGTTTGCTCCGCTCCCTGTGGATGTTTATCTCGAACGCTTGCGCTCTGCACATAATGTGGGAAGCATTTTGCGTACGGTGGAGGCACTGGGATTCCGTACCGTCTATTTTGCAGACGGAACGCCCTTTGTGACGCATGCACAAGTGCAAAATTGCTCGATGAAAACGCATGAATGGGTTAATTGCCAGGAAATTACCGATATAAAACAGCTCGAGCGCCCTTTGATTGTGATGGAAACGTGTGAAGAGGCGATCCCTTTACATTCATATTGTTTTCCAGAGACCTTTACGTTGGCGTTAGGAAATGAAGAGACGGGATGTTCGGATGCGCTATTGAAAGAGGCGGATGTTATCCTTCAGATTCCTATGCGAGGAAGAAAAAATTCATTGAATGTGGCAAATGCATTTGCATTGACTGCCGGAGAAATTATTAGACAGAAAGAGTAAGTATGAGCACAGAAAAAGAAAAAAAAATATTTGAAAAAGCAGCAAAAACAAATTTCCCTTCTCCCCTCTCCCCTACTGCGCCTCAAAGAACGGATGAAGAAAAGATCGCGCACATTGCAACGCATTTTCGTGAGATTATGATTGCATTAGGACTTGATATTGAAGACGAGTCTTTAGCCCGTACGCCGTATCGCGTGGCGAAGATGTATGTCAGTGAAATTTTTTCTGGATTAAATGCAGCAAAGTTTCCTGAGATCCGTTTTGTCGAAGACCATTACGAGCATGAGAAAAAATCGAACATGGTTTTTGTAAAAGTAAACTTTAATAGCTTCTGCGAACACCATTTTGTGCCAATGATGGGAACAGTCTATGTGGCATATTTGCCTAATAAAAAATTGATTGGTTTGTCAAAGATTCCAAGAATTGTACGCTTCTTTGCACAGCGGCCACAGCTGCAGGAAAGGCTTTCTGCACAGATTGCGGACTGTCTCTCTATCCTGCTAGAAACAGAAAGTGTTGCGGTCTCTCTTGTGGCGCAGCATTATTGCATGATTGCTAGAGGAATTGAAGATACAACGAGTCACGCATTAACAAACGTCTTCCGCGGCAAATTTGATTCCGACGAAATCTTACGCCGCGAGTTCCTTGAAGCGATCAATCGACAACGTTAGTCGCGTATAGTTCAAGCTAACACTTGCTCTATTTCAAACCATTCCGCAACGGCTTAGGGAGTTTGTAGGAATGAGTAGCGAATAAGGGCATTGCTTTCGCAATGCTATTGATTTTTGACCATTTCCCAGGGTAGTTCGCTGCGCTCTCAACCCGGGGCGGGGCTTTGACGCCTTCAAAAATCCAAATTTTGAATGACGTTCCGCATCAAAATAAAAAGCTTTGTTTGTATACACAAGTGAATTCAAAAATTGGCTTTTTAAGCATGTCAAAGCCAATTTTTGATTTCACTTGTGTATAAAGTGGAAAAAAACCTGGGAAGCTGATAAGCCGGATCCTGTCGGTTAGCAATTGCTTGCTAACGAGCAGTCATTCATCTAGGGATGCTGTCGCCAGCATCCTCAAGCGACCTAATTGAAGCACAGCGGAGAACTGTATTGCCTCTATCTGGTCTTGCTTTGGATAGGGTTTGCCACCCATCAAGTTGCCTTGGTGGGGCTGCGCTCATGAAGCGTAGCATTTCACCCTGTCTATGTTGCCATAGCGGATTGTTTTCTGTTGCACTTTCCGTAGCCTTACGGCCCCCAGTCTTTCACTGGTATCCTCTCCTATAAAGTCCAGACTTTCCTCTCCCCTGCCCGCTTTTGCGGGAAGGGCAGCGACTGCTTTGCTTCCCAGGCAGGGATTATGTTGTCGCGGCTTTTGGGCGACGGCGACGAGGTTTTGTTCCTGTTGCGCTTTCTGCTTCTTCGCGTTCGACCCAGTAGAGGATGCGTGAGCAGTGTTCGCAGAAGACAAGGCGTTCGGCTTTGCGGATAAGGTTTTCGTCTTGTGCGGTGAGGGAGATGTGGCATCCGCTGCAGCAACGGTCTTCAACGGGGACGACGATGCGGTCTTTTTTATTGCGGAGGAGGCGTTCGTAGATGCTGAAGACTTCTGGATCTGTTTCTGCAACGAGTTTTTCGCGTTGTGATTTTAGGAGGCGGCCTTCGGTGTTGATGCGGGCGATGCGTTCTTGGATTTCGTGTTCGAGAACTTTGCTGCTTTCTGAAGTTGTGTTTAAGTTTTCGATGATTTTGTTGTGGAGGTCTTCTTCGTGTGCCAGTTTATCGAGGAGATCGCTCATTCTGATTTCTTCATTGTGGCGTTCTTTGTCTGTTTGGGACATTTCGTGGCTGAGAGCGTTGAATTCTTCGACTTTTTTGATGAGGCTTTGTTGATTTTCTTGTTTTTTCTTTCTTTCGAGGATATCTTCTAGTTTTCCTTCGCCAAGGCGGATGTCAGTTTTTATCTCAAGGATTTCGACTTCCTTATGTTTTGCTTGTGAGGAGAGGTCCGCTTTGATTTTGTTGATATTTTCGAATTCGTGGATTCTTTCTTTTTTGAGATCCATCAGCTGTATCATTTGCATGTCGAGTTCTTGAATATCAAGGATAGTGGACAACACATTAAGAATGGAGCCCTTAGATTCTTGCTGCATGTTATACCTTTAAACGGGGGTTATAGAATGAATATTTTCAACTGTAGTAATAGGCTAGCGGTTTCCCCCATAATTCTCAAGAAAAAAGTCCTTTTCGTCTGAAAACATTTACAATATATCCCCTTTTAACGAAAATGAATCCTATTTTAACGAGGAGACAACGATGGCAACGCTAGTAGAAAATTATTTAAAAAACATTCCGAAAGATAAACAAAGTAGTGCAGCGATTGCGTATTTGGCTTCTCTTGATCATTTAACAGTGGTAGCTCCTGAGATTAAAGAAAATATTTTACAAGAACTGCGCGACCAGCGTTCTTTTTTAAAATTAATTGCGTCGGAAAACTATTCCTCGCTCGCAGTGCAGTTGAGCATGGGGAATCTGCTTACAGATAAATATGCAGAGGGATTTCCTCGTCACCGCTTTTATGCCGGGTGTGATAATGTGGATAACATCGAAGAACTTGCAGTAAAAGAATTGGTTGAACTTTTTGGTTGTGACCATGGGTTTGTACAGCCTCATTGTGGCGCCGATGCGAATATGATTGCGTTGTGGAGCGTGTTGATTCAGCGCGTGCAGAACAAAGAAATTGAAAGATTGGGAAAGAAAACGCTAGAAGAGCTCACGCCGGCTGAATATGAAGAGATAAGACAATTGATGTTGGCGCAAAAACTGATGGGAATGTCCTTGGATTCTGGAGGGCATTTAACCCATGGATACCGCCATAACGTTTCTTCGAAGATGATGCAAGCAGTCTGCTACGATGTCGATCCTGCTACTGGACTCCTCAACTATGACACCATTTTAGAGATGGCAAAGAAAGAAAAGCCCTTAGTACTCATGGCCGGATACTCTTCTTATCCACGTCGCATTAATTTCGCGAAGATGCGTGCGATTGCGGATGAGGTGGGAGCCGTGTTGATGGCGGACATGGCGCATTTTTCTGGACTTGTTGCGGGGAAAGTGTTGACCGGAGAGTATGATCCTGTTCCTTATGCCGATTTTGTGACATCAACAACGCATAAAACCTTGAGAGGCCCGCGTGGTGGATTGGTGATGTGCAAAAAAGAGTTTGCGGAGACATTGGACAAGGCTTGTCCTTTATTTATGGGGGGTCCTCTTCCTCATGTTATTGCTGCTAAAGCGATTGCTTTTCGTGAGGCGAATCGTCCAGAGTTTCGTGCATATGCGCAGCAGATCGTGAATAATGCTGTGGCGTTGGCGGAGCGTTTGAAAGAGCGAGGGATCGCTCTTTTAACGGATGGAACAGAGAATCATTTGATTATCTTAGATGTGAGCAAAGTCGGATTAACTGGACGCCAGGCAGAGAAAGCGTTACGTGAGGCCGGAATGACTGTTAACCGGAATACCATTCCTAACGATCCGAATGGCCGCTGGTATACCTCTGGAATTCGCATTGGGACCCCAGCGCTTACGACCTTGGGAATGAAGGAAGCGGAGATGCGAGAAGTTGGCGATCTTTTAGCGGATGTCCTTTTCCACACGAAAGCCGCCGTTACAGAAAACGGAACGACCACAAGTAAGGCAAAATATGTGAGTGATGCAGCAGTGGTGGAAGGTGCGCAGCAGCGCATTAAAAAACTACTCCAACGTTTTCCTTTATATCCAGAAATTGTGATTGATTTCACCTCTTTATAATTCTCTTGAAAAAAGGATGCTGAACATTGATAATCGAATTAATTACACTAAAAAGGAGACTCTACTAATGGCAAAAGAAGAACATGGGAATGGTGCAGCGAGCAAAGTGAACGACAATATTGATGCGCTGATGCTGGAACAACGCCGCTTATTTATCTGTGATGGAATTGATCAAGAGACAGCGCGTGATGTCATTCGTAAACTATGGTACCTCGAACATAAGGATCCGGGCAAACCCATCTTGCTTGTTATTAACAGCCCTGGTGGATCTGTGCATGCCGGCTTTGCGATATGGGATCAAGTGAAGTTAATTTCTTCTCCTGTGACGACACTTGTGACAGGATTGGCAGCTTCAATGGGTTCGATCTTAAGCCTTTGTGCAAAAAAAGGAAGACGTTTAGCAACTCCTAGCGCGACGATCATGATTCACCAACCACTGCTTAGTGGAATGATAGAAGGACAGGCAACGGACCTTGAAATTCAAGCGAAAGAGATCATTAAAATGCGTAATAGCCTCGTTCATATCTACATGGATGCCACAGGGAAAACTTTTGATGAGATCGAGAAGGCAATTGACCGCGACACATGGTTGACTGCTGAAGAGGCAAAAGAGTTTGGATTGATCGACCGCGTGGTGCATTCGATGGATGACCTTAAATAAGATTTCTTGGTGGCGTTAGATTTATACCGAGCCGCAGAGAGAAAATGACCACAGAGCTCACAGAGACAACTGTGATCACTTAATTGAAGATGCCATCCAATAAACTTATGGTTTTTCTCTGTGCCCTCTGTGGTGATTTCCTCTCTGCGGCTCTGCGTTGACGTGATGCCGGCAACACCTCTTGAATAGGATGCGTCATGGTTCCTTTTAGTAAATTTACTGGTTGTGGCAACGATTTCATCCTGATTGATAATCGGGACTCGGTATTCACCCCCTTTGCGACACTTGTTTCTCGGCTCTGTCACCGGCACCATGGAATAGGTGCTGATGGCGTCATTTTTTTAGAGTCATCGAAAAGGGCGGATTACAAAATGCGCATTTTCAATGCCGATGGCAGTGAGGCGGAGATGTGTGGGAATGGATTACGTTGTTTGGTACGTTTTATTGAGCAATGTGGGGATTCTCGTTCTTCTTTTAGTATTGAGACAAAAGAGCGCGTGCTGAGGACGACTCTAGAAGAGCAGGTCGTCACAATCAGCATGGGTGAGCTGAGTGGAGTTCGATGGGACGAGACGTTAGAGAGCGAAGGGACTTCCTTTCGTTATAGCTTTTTAAATACAGGGGTTCCGCATGTTGTGGTGTTTGTTGATGCTCTCGTCAACTTTGATTTAAAGAAATGGGGACCGCTGCTGCGTACCCATCCGCACTTCGGCGAAACAGGAACAAACGTCAATATTGCACGCATCATCGATGCGCATTGCCTTGAGATAAGAACCTATGAGCGGGGTGTAGAGGCAGAGACGTTGGCCTGTGGAACCGGAGCCACTGCTGCAGCACTGGCGGCTCATTATCTATATAAGATGAACTCCCCTATCGATGTCATTGTAAAATCGGGCGAAAAACTAAAGATAACTTTTAACAACTCAACTCCCTTTCCTCAAAATATATGCCTTACCGGACCGGCATTCTCTATCTTTGATGGACATTTTAGAATTAATTCAATAAAATGACGGAAATATTGTAGGACATAACATGAAAAAAGAAGCATTACCTCAAGCACAGAATCCATTAATCCTCCGCGCAAACCGTTTGATGGAAGCATTTGCAAAGTCCGATGATGAGCGTGACTTTTACTTAGACCGTTTAGAAGGGTTTATTTTGTATGTCGATTTGGATAAGCCAGATGAAAACTTAGAAGTTTTAGAAAGCGAGCTTAAGAATAATGGAGAGCGTTATTGTTCTATCCCTAAAATGAGCTTTTATGAAACGAAAAAGATCATGGAAGGTTTTGTTAACGAAAAAGTGTACGACATTGATACAAAAGAAAAGTTATTGGACATCATTCAGTCCAAAGAGGCGAGAGAAAACTTCTTAGAATTCATTTATGACCAACACACTGAAGTAGAAAAGTGGCAGCAATTTTATCAAGAGAGGTCAAGAATTCGTATCATTGAGTGGCTACGCAACAATAACTATCAATTTGTTTTTGAAGAAGATCTTGATGTGGGAGCAAAAGTTGTAGAAAAACTAAAAGAGCAGCTTTTCCTTTCTAAAGTAGGAAAAGATATTCTTAATGCCCGTAAAACACTCTTTAGTAAAGCAAAAACTTACTATTCCAATGAAGCATTGAATCCACGCCCTAAACGTGGACGTCCTCCCAAGCAGCAAGCGAAGCTTGAAATTGAACCGCAATTTTCAGCGGATATTTACACGACTGTTCCGACACAGGCCCTTCCTTTCTTGTACTTGCCGATGATCAGTGGTGTCTCTGCGGTGACCTTCTCTGCGAAGTATAAGACAGAAGAAGATTTATTGAAGAGCATTGGCCTTCAACAAAAAGAGAACACGCATGATGTTGCCGGCCTCAATCTTAAACTCGCAACGCTGCGTGAAATTTCATCGAAATGGAAAGATCCGGATGAAATTCCTACCCGCAATGGAGTGCAAGCCTCTCGAGCAAAGCCTGCTCCAACAGTAGATTTAACACGTAAAACTAGTGAGCCCCCTAAAAAAGCACCTGTCGCTGAGAAAAAAATCGTGAAGCCTAAGGCTGCTGCAACTAAAGAGAAGGCTCCGGAAAAGAAAGTGTTGCGTTCGATCATTCCTAAAACTGGCGACAGCAAAAAGCCGGTAAAAAAGATTGAAGCAGAACCAAAAAATCCTGCAAAAAAGCGATTGATTCCGAAAGCTGGAGAAGCTTCTGGCAAAAAACC
Organism: uncultured bacterium; assembly: GCA_964367715.1. GTDB lineage: Bacteria > Chlamydiota > Chlamydiia > Chlamydiales > Criblamydiaceae > CAYIYO01. The sequence goes on along the minus strand of CAYIYO010000011.1, from coordinate 1,813 downwards.
AATGCGAAAAATCATTCCCAATACACCTCCAAAAGGTAAAAAATGAAGACGGCGCTTGTCCTCTTCGGACAGGATCTGCGCCTAGAAGACAATCCTGCGTTGTATGAAGCAGTGAAGCAGGGTTATGTGATCGTTGCTGTTTACGTGCGGGATCCGTCTCTTGACCCCCCTTGGTGGATTGGTGGGGCATCTTCTTGGTGGCTGCATCAGAGCCTATGCGCGCTTCAAGAGGAGATTCGTTCTCTAGGTGGAGCCCTTATTTTAAGAGAGGGGCCTTTAGTCGATGTTGTGACTGCTTTGTTGCAAGAAGCCGGCGCTTGTGCTGTTTTTTGGAATCGACGTGTCGAACCTAGCTGGCGAAAAGGGTTAACCCTTTTGCAGAAGCGCTTGGAAGAACAGAATATTGAAGTCGATGCATCCAACGGAAGCTATCTTGTCGACCCTTCCCAGATTTTTACTGGCCAAGGAACCTACTACAAAGTCTTTACGCGCTTTTGGGAAACGGCCATGAAAGAGTTGGAGCCTATTCCCCTCCCCTTGCCTATTCCTAAACAGCTTTCTTTTTATCAAAAACAACTTAAGAGCGCTTGTCTAGAGAGCTGGAATCTAGTCGAGCACACCATACACTGGGCCGAAAAGATGGCGCCTTTTTGGACGCCTGGTAGCGCTGGAGCAAAAAAGCGTTTGGCTCAGTTTGTGGGGCCAGAGTTGGATGGCTATGCCTTAGGTCGGGACTATCCTGGACAGGAGCATGTGTCAAAGTTATCTCCTCATCTTCATTATGGAGAGATTAGTCCCCGTCAAGTGTGGCATGGAGTGGACGGTAAAGTTAAAGAGTCTATTCGCAAGTACCGTGCAGAGCTCGGATGGCGCGAGTTTTCTGCATATTTATTGTATCATTTTCCTGAACTGCCTCACACTTGTTTTCGGGAAGAGTTTTCTCGTTTTCCTTGGCAGGAGAATCCTAAAGGGTTAAGGGCGTGGCAGCGTGGGATGACCGGATATCCGATTGTTGATGCAGGAATGCGCCAGTTGTGGGAGACGGGGTGGATGCATAACCGCGTGCGGATGGTCGTTGCTTCTTTCTTGATTAAAGACCTTCATATCAACTGGCGTGAAGGGGAAAAATGGTTTTGGGATACTCTTGTTGATGCAGACCTTGCAAGCAATGCGGCCAGCTGGCAATGGGTCGCTGGGTCAGGAGCCGATGCTGCCCCTTATTTCCGTATATTCAATCCGGTAACCCAAGGGAAGGATTATGATCCAGAAGGGGTTTATATAAAGAAATGGGTCCCGGAGCTTGCGGAAGTCCCTGTCAAATATTTACACGCCCCCTGGGAGGCTCCGGAAATTTTGTTGCGAGCAGCAGGGGTAACCTTAGGGCGCGACTACCCCTATCCTATCGTCGATCATGCGGAAGCGCGTAAGATTGCGCTCTCTAACTTCGATAAAATTAAATAATTTATTACATCTATTTAATCCATAAGGAATATGATTAAAAATTTATCTTTAATTACATAAACAATACCAATCTTTTATGTTTAATTAAAATCAATAAAACATTACAATAAACAATTAAACTAAATCGGGTTAAACAATAAAAAATCTAATCAAAGGAGAGAAAATGACAGCTTCTACAATTACAAGAACTAGCTTAGGATATACTTGTACAAGAACTAGCTTAGGATATACTTGGGAAGGGCAAATTGAATTTAACGGGAAAAAATCCTCTCCAATAACGCTTAGTCAAAAATGGGGAAATATCATTAAAATCAGTCATTATATTCCTGGAATTTCCATTATTACTGGTTTA
>CAYIYO010000010.1:0-47727 GCA_964367715.1 uncultured bacterium | reverse complement strand
AGAATTATCAGCTTCGCTGCGGTTTATGCCGTCCTTGTGACGGGATCAGGCCTGGCCCCTTTCCCTATTGATCAGCACTTATTCCTAGAAAACATTCTTTTTTAGTGGTATGATCGCTCTTTACAAAAACAATGTCTTGCTGATGATTGATCATCCCTATTAACAGAAACGATTGTTGTAGCAAAGGCCGTCAATTAGAGTTTCTTTGAAAATCTCTGCCAATCGCAGCCGTCGTTTTATGTCGCTTTAAAAAAAAATAAAGGAAACCTGATGCAAACAGTAGAAGTCCACGAGACTAAGCCAGAAACGTTTAATCCTCAGACTGAAATAGCTGCCTGCTATCTTGAGTGCGACGGGAAGTTATTGCTGTTACTGAATGCGCTTGGTGATTCGGAAGCTGGATCATGGGGAGTCCCGGCAGGAAAATTAGAATCAAATGAAGCCCCATTACATGGAGCGGCTCGCGAGCTTTATGAAGAAACTTCGATTTCCATTGACCCATCACAAATTCAATCGATTGGATGCCTTTATATTCGAAAACCGGAAGTTGATTATATCTACCACTTATTCCGCATCAAGATAGCTACAAGACCCGAGGTTCGAATATCCACTGAGCATCAAAATTATCGATGGGTGTCCGCAGAGGAAATGGAAATGATGCCGATCATGATTGGTGGAAAAGAAGCCTATGCGCGTTATCGAACATTAGCAGCTAAAAAACCCATTGGCACAAGCTAGAGATGTAGCGGTTGACTACTGCTCCGCTACGCTTTTGTCCTGTGTGGTTTGGTAAAGGGGTCAGGCCTAGGCTGAAACAGATGAACCTTTTTCAATAATGGGGTCAGGCCTGGTAATGGGGTCAGGCCTGGCATTGAGGCATTTGAAGATTGAAGGCTAATCTACTTTTAGACAGCGTGAAGGTGCGGTCTTCCAAATAATACATTGTAGTTTTATGGTGTGATAATTTGTTGGTGAGGGGATAAGTTGAAGACAAAGGATAGCGGGAGTCCAGAGGGCTATGTGGCCCTTTGGTAGGGATTTTCAAGGGACTTTTTCCCTTGAATGGGGCAACATGGACTTGAACCATGGACCCGCGGGTTATGAGGGCGGTGGTCCGCCATACAACCCAATACCATCCAACCGCTATGGATAAGATGATAAGGCATTTATGGCTAAAATGCTACTGGAATTTAATGAATTTAGCTGGTAAAATGGTTATCTCATTGCACCGTCAGTGCATCGTAAATAAATAACGAATTGATTAAAATTTATATTTTAAAATAATTTGTATTGTAAACCTCTTTTTAATTGATTTTTAGTTAGGTTTTATATATAATTATTTATATTACTTTTAATTTAATAAAGGATTTATATGATTTTAATTCAAAATAAAGTTTTTAACCCCGATGTCGTAAATATTCTAGTTAACAACACGAGTGGCCAATTGAGACTAGGCATCCAATCAATAGATGGAAGGATAAAAACTTTAGTAGACGAGCAAATAGCTTCTTTTGTTGAATTATCTGTTAAAGGAGGAGGCATTGATGAAGAAACTGCTCAGGAAATTAGAAATAGTTTTAAGCATATCATAACTGATTTAAGCACACGTGAAGGCCCTTCGCTGAGTAATTTACGTGAACAACATAGCATTTTATATGCTCAAGTAGAAAAACATATCTTAAAAGCTAATGAAAATGGAAAAAAGATACTAATCCTGGTTGGAGAAGATCATAGAGACAGAAAATCTCTTATATTGGAATTGATGATTTTAGATATAGCAAATAGATTAGGTATTAAAAACTTGCTTACGGAAACCACTAATGGTTTGCTAGAAAATATAAAACATATGCCCACAGATGAAGTAATGTCTCCAAATTTTTCATTTGTTTTAAAATTTGCGCAAAAATTGGGATTTGAAACAACACCATGTGATCCCGAACAATTTAATAGCATTGAAAAAGTTAGAGTTGTGGCCATGAACCAAGCTATTGTTAAATCAAATACTAACTCTACATTTTTTGTTGGTGTAAATCACCTAATTGACATTTCCACAGATGAAGCCATCAACGAGACGTATGAAATCTTAAGCATTAACGCTTCTAATATCGGAGACGAAAAAAAATCTCACTTATTTAAAAGTCTATCATATCCTAAACATCGGTTAAATTTTGCTTTAAACCCAGGGAATGCAATACAGTTAAATATTCCAGGAAATCCATACTCTTTTGAATTCAAACAGATAAAAAAACTAGTAAAGCAAATTAATTTAAAAGAAGAAAGTATAATTCCCGAAGTTGTGCAAATTTCGGTTGAACACAAGTCTAAAGCTGTCCAAATTGACAACGTTGTATTGCCCATATTAGAAGCTAAAGAAAAATATGAAGAGGATCCAGTTATTGAATCCTTAAATCAAAAACTAAAAGAATACCCAAAAAATGTTGCAAACAGACTTCAAAGAGCAAGCATTCTCTATTCTAGAGGAAGAAAGAGTGAGGCTCTAGAAGATTATAGATTTGTGATTGCAGAGTATCCTGCAAATAGAGAAGCCCAAAAAGGCATTCAAAATTGTACATAAAACCGGAGAGGATACAGTGGATTTAGATGACATATTGCTGTCTTAAACTTCTCCACTCTTCAGCAGATAAACCTTTACTAGCAAGCTTGTCCATGCCCACAACTAGCATTCTAAAAGCGTCTGCTCCATGACTTGCAAAGTTATGGAGTGGACGGCTTGACCAACAACCATGACGGTCATTCCACTCTTTCTTATAGTTATCCAGACTCGAAACCCCCTTTGCACAATTCTCTTCATCAAACCAACAGCGAGGAAGTATTGCGGGCGGCATCTATGCCTTCGTTGATTCCGATAACGGGGTCATAACGGGGTCAGGCCTGAGCTGAAACAGATGAACTTTTTCAGAAGAAAATTTAGTTTTTTTCGCCCTCTACTTTTAGTGCCATCACAATCTATTTTAAGTTATTAAATATTAGGTATTTATTAACTTGAAAAAGACCTTTCTTGGGGCCATTGGGACAAGAAGTTTCTGGAATTTTAGAGGGGTTAAAGCATAATTTTAGGCCCATCTGTTTCAGCCCAGGCCTGACCCCTTTATAGACTCACCTAAATGATAGGTTTTATTATCCCAGCCGCTTGAAACAACAGGATGAATAGGAAGTTCTTTCCATTGAGGAAATTGGGTTGTTATTAATTGATGTACAGTTGAAATATCTATAATTAATTTGTCATCATCCATCTCAAGCCTCGCCTAAAAAAAATGTTTCTAGAAAGCTACGATTGAATTGATATACACCAGCATTATTGCTTTTCCAAGTTCCGCGCTTAACTGTAAAGCCAATTGTTGCAATTGCTTTATTCAAACGTAAGAAAGAAATCAAGTGGTTGTAGCTTGGAACGGGACGAACACTTGCATAACCCTCTAAGAAAGACTTTTTACTGTTCGGATCATTCGACCATTCTCCATGCTCTAGCGAACAAAAATCTTCCTCTGCAAAGCTTGCACGTGCACCAGCCCAATCGATGATCCCTTGTAGCTTACCGTCATGAACTATTAGATTCCCTGGACGGAAATCCCGATGTACAACGCAAGGGCCATCTACTGACATTAATAAATTAAGATGTGAGTCATGATAGCGACGGCATTTTTCTATTAAACTTAAAGGCAGATGATTATTGCATTCATCAAGTCCCTCTTCAAATTTCAAGGTAAAATAAGATCGTGGATCACTACTTAAATTATCCTTTATGGGGTCACCATAACCTGGTAACCGGGTAAGATGAATGCCTGCAAGACAACGGCCAATTTCGTAGGCAAGTGATTCTGAAAGTTCTTTGAGTTGAAGAAGTGAACCTGACAAGCACTCCATCAAAATAGCCCCATGAATATGTTCATCTGGCTGCACAACCTGTATAATGCGTGGTACAGGTAATTTATTAGCAAAGAGCTTTAGGAAATGCATCTCTCGAAGATAATCATTAATGCGATCGCAAATTTTTAAAATAAACTGCTTTCCATCAGGTTGAGTAACCCTATAGACAATGGCAACCATTGCATCTTCATGATCAATGCGTGAGAAAGTAGCAGCGTGAAGATTAAGGCGTTGTTGATACAAGGCGATCTGATCATTCATATTTTTATTTTTTACATTCATTCGCATTTGTTTTTTTACAACCCACACCAGCTTGGTGTATTTCGATTTGGCGTTGTTGCAAAAATAGCAACGGACGCCTATTTCTCCGCTTGATCTAAGATTCGATAACCTGTAAATTTGTTTTCGACTAAAAAAATAAATTGCAGAGGAGCCGATGACTCAAACAGCGAAAACGAAATACCGCGTCCGCAACTGGAAACAGTATAACAGATCTCTTATCAATCGTGGAAGCATAACATTTTGGTTTTCAGATGATGTTATCGCTCAATGGAATTCGACCGAACGCTCTGGAAATCGCGGCAGACCAGCACTCTATTCAAATAACGGGGTCAGGCCTGGCATTGTGGCATTTGAAGATTGAAGGCTAATCTACTTTTAGACAGCGTGAAGGTGCGGTCTTCCAAATAATACATTGTAGTTTTATGGTGTGATAATTTGTTGGTGAGGGGATAAGTTGAAGACAAAGGATAGCGGGAGTCCAGAGGGCTATGTGGCCCTTTGGTAGGGATTTTCAAGGGACTTTGTCCCTTGAATGGGGCAACATGGACTTGAACCATGGACCCGCGGGTTATGAGTCCGCAGTGAAACCCCAGCTTACCGCAATTCGCGACAGCTAATAACAAGGAGAATACAGCCAAAAGGCTTTTCTGTCTATCGGCAATTGCGGCGAATTAAAGTCTCTTTTTGGTGACCAATGCCCCAAATTTGCCCCATTTAAAAATGGTCAGGCCGTGGCTGCATAACTCCAGTTATTTTCATCGCTTTCTTGGTATTTTTGCTCTATGGGGATTACGTATTTGCCACCTCTGTTTTTGGACTTGTTGTTCCCTTGCGTCTAGCTCGATAAGGAGTTTGTCATAGGCGCTAACAATCTCATGTGCTGGCTCTGGAAGTAATTCTGGATGTTTCATAGCTGTGGCTACGAAATCCTGACGCGATATTCCAATCATCACAGCACGGTTTTTAGCTCGTCCTGGTAACAAACACCAAAGAGTATTTCGCATTTCATCTAGTGGTTCGTTGGGCAAGGTACCCTTAAAGTCAAAAATAACCATCGTTGAACTCTCAATCCAAGCGATAGGGAAACATTCTTCTGGGAAATGGACTAAAAAAAATCCATTTTTGTACCCGGTCATGATATTTTTTCTTCCTTCAAGAAAACGACGGTAATCCTTTTTCAGACGAGTCCCATCAACAACCCAAACCATATTTTGATAAAATGTCTCACGCGCGATTCGCTCTTGAGGGTCTAAATGTGAATGCTGAAATTCAATTACAAAACCTTGCTTAGTCTTCACATCAGCAATGTGTTTTTCATCATTTTCAGCTTTATGAATTACTTCTTGCCATTCCTTAGGGAACTGTTCTTTCCATGCTCTATGCCAGTCAGATTCTTCCCACCATGGATCGCATTCTATTTTTGTCTTATGAGCCCAATGCCAAGTCCTCAAATTCCCGCACTTTGCTATAACTGTACTATTACAGCATTGACATTTGCCAATAAGGCCTGGTTGTGGCTCTTGCCGTTCGTTATTTAGTAATGCATATTTCATTTTCATATTTGCAATTTTCCTTTTGCGACAGCACGAACACCATTGCCTTTTCACACAGTTATGAATCCGAAGGTGGCTTAACTTGAAACTTTGATTTTAAAATTGAAGGTCCTAGACAGAACAACCGCAAAGCTAGATACCATAAATATACTGATGTATGAGACCAAAATGATTCGTATGGCAATTTTCCATGAGACTCGTCATTTCTGAAATTCAAGCCCGGTTGAATTAATAATCTCGAAGTTTCAAAAACAAACTCATCTCCTAAAAGTTCGCTTAATTTAAGATGCTTGACCAAATCATCTAATATTTCATCTTTTTGATTTAGAGATTTTGCAATTTTAGAACAAAGTATGTCATTGCTTTCCAATAAATATCTAAACGAATCTTCAATTTGAGGAATTAAAAGATGACTTGACACCAAATAATTACCATTAAATCCAAAATGCAATCCTTCTATGACAAGCTGTTCATGTCCGGGTCGAATAGTAGAACAGTCACCAAGTAGATTGCTCCAATCAGATTTAATAAGAGGATATTCCGAAGATATCCAGCTTCTGCCAAACTCTATTAGTCTAGCTTTTATTGACCAGAGTATACTTAAGTCAGTATTTAAATCATGAGAGTATGCTTTTTGAGTACTCGATAGATTAGCGACGGTGCGACCCTTATCATCGACAATACTTTTTGAAGCAAATAAGGAGTGGATATTGTTTTCTTGTCGATTGTCCTGCATGGATCTAAATACAGATTCATTTTGCTGAGGAAATTTCAAAGCAAGAATTGTTAAGCACTCAAGGGCACTTCTACCTTGAGAGAGGTCTTTTTTCAAAATCATAAGTTGATCGCTAAGATCAACACTTTGGGTTTGTATTAATTTCATTTGCTCTGGAATTACAGACTGAGCTGCAAGTAGTTTTTTATGGAATTCTTCCATCAACTCACTTTTGGTTTGTTGAAGATCCTCGCCTGTTACTTCCATTAAATTCCTTATTGCTGACTGGAATGAACGTGTAGCAACTATACCAGACCTTAATTGATCACCTTCTTTTGCATAGGAGGAAGCTAGTTCGATAAGCGCACGGTTGATTTCAGAAGTATTTTTTAAAAACCGGTATATATTCAGTACACTTTTTCTAAGCTGGTGTGCAAGTTGCCAATCACTATTTTTTTCAGCTGCAGCGATAGCAATAACAAGTAAATCAGAAGAAATAATTTCATGAATTTGGCTTTTAGCATTATACTCAATAAGTAATTCGACTATCCAACCTGAAAGATAATTGTCAGAACTTATTACAATTTTAAATATGTTGCAAATAGTGGCTAAGGTGTTTTCAACGATATCAAATTTTACGCGATTTTTTAATTGATGAGATAAAACTAAAGCTCGTTTAATTCGATTTAAAATGTCTGTTGGATATAATCTAGGGTCTATTTTTTTTGCACTTTCGAGAGAAGCTTCTAAAGCCTCTAAGCCATGAGAAATGTTTTTTTTCTCATGAACCCATAATATATCTTTAATTAAGTATTTAATTTCAGGATTTTCAACGCTTATTGAAGCGTCTTCTAAATATTTCAACTCATCTTGTTTCAAAGATTTCTCATATGGATTAGAAGTGTTTTCTATGTTCATTATTACTGATGAAATATCAATTAACAAATCTAAAAACTTTTTCTCATCTCTAGCCTCTGTTTTTTTATAAATATCGACTAACTCATAATGATATTCGAAAAAAGGAAGGTGAGGAGTCAGCTTTTCTAAAATTGGTTTTGCAAACAGAAAGTCGCTCATAAATATATTTCCTAAATATCTTACTATTGTGTCTTTTCAATCCATTGAAAGATTTTTGGCAATAATTCCCAAAAATGATCAAATGGCTTTAGTTCTGGTAGTTGATGACGAAGCATGTTTTCCCATTCGGATGATAAAATCTTCTTTTGAGGATGGCGTTCAATATATTCTAAGGTCGGTATGGGAATTTTTTTGAATTCACACTTGGCTGAAAGGGATTCTATGAACTTGTTTTTGTCAGAAAGTCTATGACGCTCTTCATATAGATGAATGACATCGTAAAGGTCGCGTGGACGTGCGCGCTCTGCTAAAGCACGAAGTTTTTCCGCAAAAATCTCTTCATAGGAATAGCTTAATGCATGAGGCGCAGTCGCTGGCTTGTCAGAATATTGATGAAAGATTGTACGTTTTTCTGGTGGCAATACGATTCTTTCGTGTGCAGTAAGATCAAGTTTAATGCGAGGAAAGTTAGTCTTTTGCTTTAATGGACCAAAGTAAGTGAGCTTGCCTTCAACTGAAAAGGCTCCATGAGGATTTCTATACAGATCTACCGAAATGTGCTTTTCCGGCAATTCGATACCTGATTCTTCATATACCCACTCACCGACATCTTTGAGTGTTTTTTTCAAAACATCTTCTTGTATATGATCTTGGGCTGAGATGGTAAAATCTAAGTCTTCTGAGAATCTGTAATTGTCGAAAAAGCACTTCTTTAAGCATGTGCCACCTTTAAAAACCCATTTTTCTTGAGCTTCGGGGTGCATTTGAATCCCCATGAGTACCCACCCAAGAACATAATCTTTTTCAACCGTACTTAGAGGCAGCCCAAGTGATTTGGCTGCCTTTATAATTTCGGATTTGTCTATCATTTATTTTATCGGTTGAAGAGTGTTTTCAAAGTCATCTGGAAGCCAAAGCCTCCATTTTTTTATAAGCCGATTCCCTTTTGAAGAGGGATCAATTTGAGAGTTTCCTTGGCTGATTCTTTCTTTACATTGATCTATGAGGGCAACATCAGCAGGTCTAAGAATAGAAAGTAAATAGCCTAATCTCTTGAAAATGGTCTTGTTTTTCATTTGATCAGCATATTCCAATAACATGGCTGTATTTAAATGTTCGGATTGAAAATATTTCTGCAGCATATCAGCGAGGGAACGAATTCCTCCAGCAAGTGCGGGATCGTCAAAGAGATCGATGATTGTTTTATGAGGGTCTGAAACTTGAACTTTGATTGACTCTTTCCAAACAGTCTTAAGCCCAAACATCTTTTCAGAATCTTGTTTTTTAATTAAGAAGGTCATATTCCCAGCCATCTGCTCTTTTCCATTTACCCTCTTAACGGTCAGTACGACAACGCTGCTAAAAATCTGATCTGTAAATCCCCAATACTCGCAAGCAGACCAACCTCCAATATAGCAAGGGGGATATAATTGCGTTGCAACAACCCAGGGGTCAACAATCACATCATTTGAGGATTCAGCGGCTAATTCAACCGGCAGATATACTCCAGGGCGTATACGTTGAAGCCAGCCGCTTTTTGACCAAAGAGCTAGCATACCTCTGGCTTTGGCTTTAGTAATTTGAAGGCAATCGGAAACATCTGAAGCGTTAAAACACCCCTTAAAATGCCTAATAACTTCAGCTAATCTCGCGCGAGAAAGCTTGCCTATGCCACCTAAATCTTGTTCATTCATAGTACAATATATGCACAATTCATTGTTTTTCTGTCAATGATTTATGATTTCATTGTACCAAATAAGTGCATTATATGCATAACTTATCTTTGCCCTATTGATAAATTGTGATTTTGGTGTACCATGCAGTAAAATTGAACAAGTCAAAATTTATGCATTTTTACCTAGATGAATCAGGAAATTGTACTCAGAGCGAAAATCCATCAGAGGAATTTGCCTTTGACTGTGTTGCGTCTGTGGTTTTTAATGAAAAAGCTATAGCAAATTGGAATGAGAAATATGCTAATTTAGGAAAAGGCAAAGATTTAACCGAAGAACAGGCTCAAGAAATTTTGGGTAGTCCTAAACATGTAATGCTGACCCAACCTTTTGTTTGACTTTTTGGACGTAAAGGTTTTTCATAAAATGAAAATTTTATGGGAACTCAGATGATCTTATCATGTCCAGGCTGCAAATCGACGAGCGTCAAGAAAAATGGCCATATTCATAATGGTAAACAAAATCATTAATGCCTCTGTTGTGGGCGTCAATTTGTTTTGAATCCTCAAAGTAAAATTATTAACGAAGAAAGACGTTCTTTTATTCGACAAGCTCTTTTAGAAAGAGTTTCTCTTGAGGAAATTACTCGAATTTTTGATGTCAGTATGACATGGTTGCTTGGTTTCATCGACGATATTATTCTTGAGTTACCAGACGATTTAAATGCTTCTGTAACCAAGGGTGATCAGTTGGAAGTTGCTATTGTTGAACTAGATGAGCAATGGAGCTGTGTTGGAAATAAAAATAACAAGCAATGGTTATGGCTTGTTTTTCACTCTGCAACGCGACAGGTATTAGCTATGCATGTTGGAAAACGCACAAAAGAATCTGCTGAAATCTTACTCAAGAAATTACCAGAAGACTTAAAAAAAAGCCGTCTTTTATACAGATAAGTTCTCAGTGTACTACGAATTCCTTCCTTGGATGCAGCACCGAGCCGTTGGAAAAGAATCGGGAAAAACAAGTTATATTGAAAGATTTAATAACACCCTTAGACAAAGATGCTCAAGGCTTCTAAGAAAGACCCTATCATTTTCGAAAAAGCTATCCAATCACATTGGGATCATAAAATATTTTATTTGCGATTACAACCAGCAGCGAGCATTACATGTTTAGGACTACCAACAGCGGATTGTATATCCTCTGTTTTTGATAAGAAAAACGTTCACACACAACGGTATGTGAAATATATAAACAAAGCTTTACGCACTTTTTACGCACTTGAATAAAAAGTTGATAAATTTCCGATGAAAAAAACAAGGAACGTGATTTGAATAAAAAAGAATTTGATAGAGGATATGAAACCAAGTAGATTTGCGCTGGCTGATGCCGATCTACTCCAGTCAAGTGCGTAAAATTTGTGTAAAAGCACGAGTGCGTAACACTTGCGCAAAAGCTACAAGACTGTTGTGGAGGTATTGTGGAAAAAGTGGGGCAACTTGGACTTGAACCAAGGACCAGCGGGTTATGAGGGAGGGAGATCGCCTCCTCAACCAATACCATCCAACCGCTATGAGTATGATGGTAAAGGATTTCCGATCTAAATGCTACTGGATTCTATCGGTTATTGCAGGTGCAATAGGAGAGTCACTGTACCGCCATTGTACCGCGAGTCACGAGAAAAGAGACTGTTAGACCCTAAACAGGGGTAATATGCCATCGACTATCAAAAGTGCTAGCACAAATATAAAGGGAGGTAATCCTCCCCAATAAAGAGTTCTTCTGTATTTGTGATTGGAAAAATTGGACCACATTAGATAAATGCTAACAGGCATTGATAAAGGAATCCAAAACATTGCAAACATCATAGACAGGCCGATAGGGACCGTTGTTTTAGGATTTTCCATTACCATTCCTGAAAGAAGAGCAACATAGAAAAAAAATGGAAAAAATACCGTATAAACCATTGTCAGCATAATGGCATAACATTTAGTCGCTCTACGACAGTTCCCTGTTTCTTTTTCAAACGTGATGTGGTTACTCATTATTTTTGATATTTCCTAACAATATTTTGAACGGTAGCTTGGTAACATTCACTTCCAAATTCATGTTTCCAATTTGTGCCGGGGTCTGGATCAAGTATAGTAATATGTTTTATTTGAGAAAATTCTTTTTCATAGATTTTCTTCCGACTCTCTGTATACATTTCTATTGTTTTAGGGTCAATTGAATCGAGGCTCAAGATCGCATCTTCATAGGCCAGTTGATGAATGACTTGCTCTTCATTTAAACCACTTTTCAGGCCGTAATATCTTTTCAGAGCTAAGCATTGAAGATTAGGTGATGCTAATCGACATACATAATCCGCTGCACTTGCATAATTATGAGAATCAGGATGGGCTTTTTCCGGTTCAATAAAAGAGCCACCACCGAATGTGAAAATACGAAGGTGCTGACTTTCTTGAGGACTGAGAAGTTCAAGAGCATGTTCAATGTAAATGGCACCTTGGCTATGGGCAAAGACGATCACAGAGGTAGGTTCAATTTCAAACTCCGCTAAAGCAAGAAGATGTCTTAAAAATTTTACCGTCCAGGTAACCAAAGGAGTGTCTATTGAGACTTTTAATACTCCACAGACCAACAGATCAATTCCTTTCCAGATTGTATCGTTTGGCATTGATAGTACGCGCTCACCTTTAGAGGATTGCGAAATTAAGGTTGCTGAAGCTAATGCCTCTTCTTTCGTATTATCAATTCCATTGATAAAGCCCCAAATACATTGTCCCGACCTTTTTTCACCGATGACCCTCACTAGGGTTTCAATTTCTCTTCCATTTAAGACGGAGGGCAATAATCCTTTGGCAGGCACATTGATTTTTTGAAAACCGTGGTGGGGTCTAGAGCGTAAATGAGTTTTATTGTTTTGCTCATGTATGATAACAGCGTCTAAACGGTGGGAAAGGATCCATTGTATTGCTTCTGTTTTAGAAAGGACAACGTTGTCTGCGATCAGGAATGAGTCTTCCTGACTTTTTACATGTTCAATTTTTGCGATGATTTTAGGAAGGAGAGAGAGTTTTTCGTTACCAATCGACCCATATCCACAAAGCTTTTCAATACTGGCGAGTAAGCGATTCAATTCATGCTTGGTGAGCAATTTCACTTTTGTCGTTGGAGAAATCTTAGCTAAAGAGCATAGTTGATTTAGGAATGCATTAGGTGCATTGGGTGAATAATGCTCTGCGATGACTTTCAGGGTAGAGTCATAATATTTTTTCGAATGAACCCATGCCGATAGTGCCTTGCGCCCATCATCCGGGCGAGCAAAAATTGCATATCGACCACAGCTTCCAATCGAACCATGTCTGCGGGAAAAATGGCTGTGGCTGCGCACCAGGCCTGGATTATTGATTCGCCAAGCCAAACTTCCTCCGGAGGCAACATATTTGTTTCCTACAAAGTCGAAGTAGAAAATGATTTCATCACTATATGTATAAGCTGATCGATACATAAACTTCTCTTGTTCAAATAATTATATCAATGTTTTTCAGAGAAGGATAGCCGAGTATGGTTTAAAATACTATCGGATTATGCTCATTTTGGCCGGTGTAATGGGGGGAGTCACTGTACCACCATTGCACCGTGAGTCATAAGCAAAAAGACAGTTGACAGATTTAATACGTATACGTATAATCGTGATTACCAATCAATAAATTTTACAATGGAGGTCTTTGATGTTTACGGCAAGTTTAGGTTTTGTATTGCTCTTTGTGGCTAATCCACAAAAAAGCTCTCTCTTCTATCAAGAGCTTTTTGAAATGAAACCGATAGAAGAATCACCTAGTTTTGTAATGTTCGCATTAAAAAATGGTGTGATGTTAGGTCTTTGGTCAAAATATACCGCTGAACCACGTGTGGAATCACCAGCTGGGGCCTTAGAAATATGTTTTCCAACAACGGATGTAGATGCTCTTTATGAAAATTGGGAAAAAAAGTTGATAACGGTAGCACAAAAGCCAACAGACCTAGATTTTGGTCGTACTTTTGTTGTGTTAGATCCGGATGGACACAGGATAAGAGCGTACAAATTATTTGAGGAACAAAAATGACCAAATACTGGATAGGAGTTGCTTCTCTCGAGCATGTGCAACGAGGTATAGCCGGAGGGTTTGCTCAGGTCTGTCATGGTAAACAGGGACCCTTAAAATGCATGGCAGCGGGTGATTGGATAATCTATTATTCTCCGACCATACACTTTGGAGGAAAAGATCCATGCAAATCTTTCACCGCCATAGGAAAGATTAGTTTTAAGGATCCTTATCTATTTGCGATGAGTAATGATTTTATTCCATGGCGTCGAGATGTATGTTTTTTCGATGCAAAACAAGTTTCAATTGAGCCTTTATTGGACGTTTTAACTTTTATCAAAGACAAAAAGAAATGGGGCTTTCCTTTTAGAAGAGGTTGTTTTGAGATTGCGAGGGACGATTTTCACGTGATTGCAGGAGCGATGGGTATTGGAGATGAGTGAAAACGTTGATTTCAAAGAAATTAGTGTCCATCAAGGGCCTGAGCGCAGTCCTGGTTTTCTTCTTTGGCATATCAGTACTTCATGGCGTGGTTCAATCGAGACTGTTCTTAAAGAATTAAATTTGACTCATCCTCAATTTGTGGTTTTAGCTACCTTGGGATGGTTAACTAGAAACGGAGATCTCGTCACACAGGCAGCTGTTGGAAAGATGGCTTCCCTGGATCCTAATACAACTTCTCAAATCCTCAAAGGCTTAGAAAAAAAGAAGCTCATCAAGCGGAAACAATCTTCTGATGGTAGAGTTAAAAATCCTCTTTTGACATCTAAAGGTAGTGAAGTCTTAACTACAGCATTGCCTATTGTAGAGGCGAGAGATGCTCAATTTTTTAATAAAATTAGTACTAAAGAATTGGAGTGTTTGATCCATATATTCCAGAAGCTAACACTTCATAAAAATAATTGAATGAATAAGGTTGTTCTGTTATAGTTTACCGATAGCAGTATATAATAATCGTTTTCTATTATACCATAGTCTGTTAAACCACTTGTATTTGAGCGTAATAAATGAATAAAACTTTTGAAAGTGTATTTGATTTTAAATCGATGCCAAATTTTGCAAAGGAAGTCCCTCCTTTGCAATCATATTTGGCAAGAGATGGCGTAGCGTTAAGCTTTCGTTTCTACAACAGTTCGGAAAAAGATCGAGTGATTATTCTATTACATGGTTCAAGCTGGCATGGAGAATACTTGCATGGCATGGCAGATTATCTCAGCCATGAGAAAGGTCTCGGACAGGTCTTTGTTCCCAATCTAAGAGGACATTATGGTTCAGGAGTTTCTCCAGGTAACTGTGATTATATTGGTCAACTTGAAGATGACTTTTATGATCTGGTGCAATATTTTCAGCTACAAAATAAGAAAATTTTTCTTGTTGGACACTCCAGTGGCGGTGGGTTAGCCATTCGAATTGCCGGTGGTGCTTATCAACATCTCGTTCAGGGATACGTGCTATTATCTCCTGCAATTCCAACAGCTCCCACTATGCGTCAAGGAACCGCTGGGGGGTGGGCAAAAGTGTCAATTATCAAAATCATCACTCTTTCAATCTTAAACTCTATAGGGATTACACGATGGAACCATTCAAATGTAATCCAATTTAATATGCCTCCAGACGTTTGTAATGGAACAGAAACGCTTTCTTACACCTTCAACCTTAACAGCTCATATCATCCCCGCCAACCGTATCAAGATGACATAAAAGCCCTGAAGGATAAATTTATCGTATTCGTAGGATCTAAAGACGAAGCGAATGATCCTAATCAATATTCCATTGTTATGGGAATGGACTCAGATAAATTCATTCGCATTATTGAGGGGGGTAAACATCTTGATATCGTTTACAACCAAGAAGTGATGAGGGCGACAGCAGATTGGATAGAAAACTTATCAACAACACTCGAATAACAGGTTAAATGGGATGAATTTGAATAAAAAAGAGAGACCTAAAATCTCTGTTTATATTGCCCTGAGCATTGACGGATACATTGCCAGAAAAGACGACAGTCTGGATTGGCTGGACCGCGTCGGCGGATTTGATGAAGATTATGGCTTCCAAAACATGCTTGCCGGCATTGATGCACTCATCATTGGCCGTAAAACGTATGAGGTTGCTTCGACTGTTCCGGATCCTTATCCTGGAAAAAGGGTCATCGTCTTGAGTAATAGCTTGGCTTCTGTAAACGCTGGAATGGAACTTTATACCGGAGATATCGCCGAATT
This sequence comes from uncultured bacterium, assembly GCA_964367715.1. Taxonomy (GTDB): domain Bacteria; phylum Chlamydiota; class Chlamydiia; order Chlamydiales; family Criblamydiaceae; genus CAYIYO01. The sequence goes on along the minus strand of CAYIYO010000010.1, from coordinate 32,229 downwards.
AACTGAGAAATTGCACAGGGAAGGTATCAAACATATTTGGGTTGATGGGGGATTTACGATTTCTCAATTCCTCTCGATTCAGCTCGTTGACGAGATGACGCTGTCGGTTATCCCCGTCGTGCTCGGATCTGGAATTTCTCTATTCCATGCGATAGGTAAAGAGATTCCTTACCGCTTGGTCTCATCACAATCCTATAGGAGTGGGCTCGTCCAGCTGCATTATGAATGCATTAAGCAATTCGCAGAATCGCAAGATAACATCCATTTTAAACTTGTCGATTACGGAAGTGAAGATTACAAAAAGGCGGTAGCTCTTCGAGAAGAAATACTACGCAAACCGCTCGGCCTGCTCTTTACCAAGGAAGAGCTGGAACAGGAAAAAGAGCATATTCACATAGCCGGTTTCCTAGGGCAGGAGATGTGCGCAACAGCTGTTCTCGTTCCGGACGGCAATGAAATGAAAATACAGAGAGTAGCATTGAAAGCACAATTCCAAGGAAAAGGAATCGGCTCTGCTTTGATGCGCTTCTGCGAAGAATGTGCTAAAAAGCACGGATTCAAATCGATCTACTGCCATGCACGAGACACGGTTGTCCAATTTTACCTAAAAAATCAGTACGAGCTGGAGGGAAAACCGTTCGACGAAGACGGCATATCTCACTGCAAGATGAGAAAAATGATTTAGGGGGCATTCATGGAAAACACAGGCAGCGTTGATATAGATGGATTCAAGTTAAGATATTGTACTGAGGGATCTGGACCGAACACCCTAGTTCTTGGAAGCGCTATTTATTACCCTCGCAGCTTCTCGCAAAATCTCCGAAAGTCTTTGCGCCTCCACTTTGTTGATTACAGAGGGTTCGCCCAGCCTCCTGCTGACGGCATTGGTGAAGTACCTTCTTTTGACAGGCTCGTGGATGACATAGAACACATGAGAAAGAAACTTTCTTTAGACAAGTGCATTGTCGTTGGGCATTCCGCCCACGCTCTGCTGGCTCTCGAGTATGCGAAAAAATACTCTCAGCATATTTCGCATGTTGTGATGATTGGCACCTCTCCCAGCTTCAGTCCAGAGCATGCTAAAATGGCGGAGCGTAATTGGGGTGAATCGGTGTGGCCGGAGCGCAAGCTCGCGCTGGCGGAAAGACTGCGCGAGTTTCCTGACGAAGCCCTGTCCAAATTGCCACCTGATCAAGCATTTGTAAAATGGAATGAGAGAAGGGCCCCTCAAAGCTGGTTCGATTTCCGTTTTGATTCATCCGCTCTTTGGCGAGGAGTTTCTCCTAATATACGCATACTGGATTTTTTCTATGGGAAGGCTCTGAGAGATATCGATATTGCCAAAGGATTGGAGACTTTCGATCATCCTGTTTTTTTTAGCTTTGGGTCGGTTTGACTACATCATCGCCCCGGCTTCGTGCTGGGATCCTTTGAGGTCACAATTTCAAAACCTCACGGTTAAAATCTTCGAGCGCAGCGGGCATTCGCCCCAATATGAAGAACCGGATCTTTTTGATAAGGAGTTATTGAAGTGGCTGGATTGAAGAATCATGAGCATCATGTCCTTTAATGAAAAATCGTATTTCTTTTCTATGATGGGATGACAGCCCCGGATGCAATCGGAACTCTATCCGATGCGGGTTTTGATGAGCAGGAGGGCGAGCCATCACTCATATTCGTCTGAGGGCCATTCCTGTTAGATCACAAACATCCGATATATATCTCGTACGGTAAATGCCCACAAGAGGTCACCCGCTCTCTTTAAGCTTAGATTTTTTTAAAAAGCCCCCTCTTCACCATAGTCTTGATTTCCAAAACAAACCCATTTTTAGAATGCTCCTTGAAGCTTTTTTAGCATGATGAGGTTTTGATAAATAGACTTTTGCAACGAACGTTCATATTTCAGGACTTTTTCTGTGTTCTCTGTCGGTGGAATCATGCCGACCATGTATGTGAGCTGGTCTGATTCGTCATTGATCATTTTGTCTTTGGATAGAGCTTGGATTTCTTTTTCAAGCATCTGATTTTGTATGCTATAAAGATCAATCAATTTAGCTGATATTTCATTCGTTTCGGAGAAACCATATTTTGCTACCAAGTCTCGCAACACCTCAAATTCGAGATCGTAGGTGTTATATAGCATTTCTCGTTCTTGCTTAGACAGGGAGGGGATTGATTTTGCAATTATGTAGAAATCGTCAGTAATATCGCTTCTTATATGATCGTCAGTCCATGTCGGTTGATCAAATGCCACTTTACCTTCGTTCAGGCACTCAATGTAGGATGAATTCCATGTGATGAGCTGATTCTTTTGCTGAATATCTTTATCGATCTTTTTATTATTATGTTTACCAAAGGAATAGAATTGCTTAAGCAGCGATTGAATGCCTTGTGCGATGCTGCCGGTTTCAAATCGGATTGTTCGGCGTAGTCTCCAAAAATCTACCGCGATTTTTTCGACGAGTAGGCTCTCCATTTGATTACAAGGGGATAAACACTCGATCAGGTTGTTCAAGATGTCTTGATAGTCTTCTTTAGACTCTATCTCTGGTGATAAAAAGAGGTCTTTTGTAAAGATGCCGTGTTTGATGGCGTTTGTAGAAATAGCTATTTTTCCGTTGGTAGTTGTTGGGCCAGTGGAAAGCTGAGCATTTTGTAGGTTTGCAAGTAACTGCTTTTCTGTTGTCATATCTTTTCCTTCCTATTGTTATTTTGGTGAGACAGGTGAGACGGGTGATATTTCTCACCCATCTCCTTAATCTCACCTATTTTAAATTTCAGCTGAGAATACTTTACTGCCATCAAACCGATAACAACGTGTTGTCGACTCAGCACAAGGTAATTTTTCTGCTCTTGTGCTCTTCCCTTCGGAATCCGGTATTAACCACCCTTTTTCGATAAGAGTAGCGATTGCGATTTGTTGGTCGAAGCCGGAACAAATGTCTTGCTTAAAACTCTCTGGTAAAACGAAGAAATGCCAACCATCTCCAACCCGCCTCTTATAGCCGGCACGGTTGTTGATAATAACTTCAAACTCACCGTCAATGTCCGAGAATCGCGCATCCCCATGTTTTTCAAAATAATGACGTATATCATGACAGATCTGTTGACCTTCCTGTGCTGATATTCCTCCTCTATTATCGAGCCACGCTTCAAAACATGTTTTTGATGCCCAAATGGCATCCTCCTCCGTCCAACCGGTGATTCCCATTTCGGTCGCCAATGTGCCTGCCGCGGCTACTAAAGCGAATCTGTTTAGGACGCGTAGGACTTGGCCATCGGCATTTATTGGGCGGTTTTTATTTTTGAATTCGTCAGCTAGCTCGTTCATTCGTTTTAAGTTTTTTTTGATGTCTTCGATAAATTTTGTGATAAATGCTTTGCCCGCAGTGCCATGAAATTTTTCCGCATTCGCGCACAGCATGCGGGAGAAGGCGTCTCCTGAGGGTTCGAAATGTAAATGTTCGAATACGCCATGTTTTCCTGTAAAGGCTGGAATGTCGACAACTCGTACTTCATGGCCTCCTCGTACTTTTTGCCCTGATTGTTTAATTAGATCAGGCAACCCTACTTCTCCGCTCGAGAGAAATAACAATCGCCATGTCTGCTTTTTTCGTGCAAATCCCGTTTTCTCAGAACGTTGCTTACCGCACCCATTGACTAGAAAGTAGGCTGTTTCTCCAGCGATTTTTGGATCTAGTTTTCCTAACTCATCTAAACATAGGAGGCTGTCATTATGTAGAGCTGCTATTGATTCGAAACCATTTGTGGTCGCTCTCCACGAGTGTATCATTTTTTCACCCCCGTATACTGAAATTGCGACTTTTAAAGCAGTGGTCTTGCCTCCACTGCTGGGACCACGTAAATTGAACCCGCCATTTTCCTCTCCAAGCAGATGAAGAAGGGGAGCAGCGAATCCGACGGATACACAAAAACAAAGACGTGAGTTGTCAACACAGTATTTAGCAACTTGTTGCTGCCACCCTTGTAACGTACCTTTGCTCTCATGATGGCCTGTTAAAGGTATATTTGCTTGAAACACAACTTCTTCGTCTCTCAAATCCCCTATTGTTTCTTGTGGTAGCACATAGAGCTCGTTATACCATCCGAGTCGGTTCACACAACGCATTCTAGTCTGTGGCTGTGCAGATTGAATATATCGATTGAGAAGATCCCGTCCTTGTCTTCCCTCCTTGATCTGAAGTCCCCCTGAAAGTAAGATCTGTCGATATGCAGTTCCATCACCTGCAAGAAGTTCCATTGGCATCGGCCATCGATGTTCGATCTTGTCATAATCATAATATCGTAGTAATTTACCGTGATTTTCATTATTATGATCTCGAGTGATTGCAAGTATGTCAAGAGGGGAGCAGACCCAGATAGAATCGGTTTGCTCTCCTTCTTTGGTTTTTGTGGGCGGTGGTTGATACCACACACCCGTTTCATTTTGGAAAAAATTATCCATTTTTTCCCTCCTTCTGTTCTTCAATCCATTGATCTAGTAAATCGCGGCGTACATATAGACGTTTGCCGATCTTGCGAACAGCATTTTGCAGTCCGTTACGATGACGCATCATTAAAAAATGACGAATCTGTCCCATCGAGAATGGATACTTTCCACTTTCGACAATCTGTTTTGTGGTGAGATACTGATTATCTGTCATAAACAACTCCCTTATTGGTTGATTAGGAATTGTGATTATTATGACTCACGACGACAGGTTCTGACGGGCACGCTATGAGGCAGTTTCTATCTTACTGATAATCAATTTTATCGGATATTTTCACCAAAATAGTGGGGATGTGAAAGAAAGGTTAGAAATGTGATTTCACCTACTTCAGGAGGAGGATTAACTTTATTAATCACCGACCTGAGGGTTTTACGTAAATCCGGCAGCGGCGTCTGTAGGATTGTTTTACGGGCTGTTTTAGATGGGATTTTGCTGATTGCGGTGATTAGCTTTGTAACGCGATTGCTTATTTGTATCCGATGCGGTCCGAAAATGCTCGGTATCGAGAGTTTTGCTGATTCCTTTTTTATGATTAATCCCTTTTTGGGTAATTCATGAACGCTCTCAAGAGTTCTCGGCCATCGAATTCGTGACGATGTGACGCACATCAGAATTAACGTGAAAACCTCACAAGCATGATGCTGAGCATTTGCCCGCCCATTTATACATTGATTAGCCACTTCCTTCACAATTGCTCCCGCGATTTCTTGGGAAATTGGGTAGACCTGTGGGCGGATGATTCGAATGATTTTTCCGGCACGGAGATCGTTTTTCTCAGGTATTATGTGTTCAATAAATGCACATCCTTTTTCATGCTTCTCTCTTAGAAAATGTAAGAACGATTTTGCTGCTCGTTTTTGTTTTTTATTTCCCCATCCTCTATTTTCAATTGTTTGAGCCATCCTCAAGACATAGTCAATTAACGATTCGTTTTTTAGTGGTGGTAGGATGTCACTTTCACTAAACTCTGCATAGATACCCACTTCACGGAGATGTTCCTTCCACTGAAAGAGATGTCCCATTACAGGAGTAATAGCCATATTGGCTATCGGAGCGTTTATCATAAGCCATTTTTCAAATTCAACTGCTTCAAACGTTCGTGTCTCGCCATGAAGCCAAAGACTAGCTTCTTTTTTTCTCCAGTTCTCTTCAGAAGCCTGTTCGAACTCTGGATTTAGGTTTGCAATGTGTTCCCAGATTCTCTTAACTTCGTCAATATCATCGAACCATTCTGTAATGATCTTAACTACTTCGGAGCAATCTTTATCCATCAATACTATCCTCATGATTTTCTAATCGTTGGCGGGCGTGTGCAATGGCGATGTGTAGTTTCGCTTCTAAGACCTCTTTCGGCGGCAGCTCGGTAAGATACTCGGCAACGTGGATACCGGAGCGGCTAAGCTCTAGGAGTTCGATGCGCTCTTTCTTCTTGCCGGCGCAGAGGATAAGACCCATCGGCGGTTCTTCTCCGACGCGGCGCTCGTATTTGTCGAGCCAGCGCAGATAGAGTTCCATCTGCCCTTTGTGATCTGGCTTGAAGTCGCCGAGCTTCAGCTCAATCGCGACCAAGCGTTTGAGGTCTCTATGGAAGAAGAGGAGATCTAAGTGGAAGTCCTCATCGTCGATAGTGATGCGCTTTTGTCGCGCAAGGAAGGAAAATCCTGAACCGAGTTCCAATAGAAATTGCTCGAGTTCTCTCATGATGGCATCTTCAAGATCCTTCTCAAGATAGCGATCATCGAGATTCAAAAATTCCAATACATAAGGATCACGGAAGACAAGATCAGGTGTCATCCGGTCGTCATTACGTAGTCCATCCAATTCGGCTTTAGCTAAGAGTTCCGGCTTTTTGGATAGGGCGGTTCGTTCATAAAGCATAGAATTCATTTTATTTCGCAGTGTGCGGACGGTCCATCTTTCGATTCGACACATTTCGGCATAGAAGTCACGTTTTATCAAATCTTTTATTGGAATTAGGAGGAGGAAATGGGTCCAAGTCAATTGTCGCATCAGTGATGCGACAATCTGTTCGTCAGGGAAAACCTCTGAAAATTGAATCATTTTTCGTAAATATTTATCGTTAAAGCCCTTCCCATATTCGAGAGCCAATTGTCGCGCCACTGACGCGACAATTTCGCTTCCATATTCAGCTCGTTGCTCCTTAAGGACTTCTTGGTGTATGCGACGGCCTATATGCCAATATAACGAAGATAAGCTCGCATTAATCGTAGAAGCAACGGTTTGCCGTGTTTTTTCGATCATGCTCCGCAAGTCTCTAATGAGGTCTTGGGAGATTATTGGTTGGGTTTTTTCGGCTTTTTTTGGTGGGTTGCCTTTCTTAGGAATCATATAGAAACTCCTTTAAAAATCTTGTCCGAAATGCTAGTGCTAAATTTTTTGGTTACTTGGACGTCAAGATGGGTATAACGTTGAAGCATTGAAAGGGTGCGGTGTCCCATTGCGGTGGCGAGCTCGAGGTTGGAGCCTCCTTGCTTAGCCGCCATGGTACAGAATGTGTGTCTCATGTCGTGCGCCCGGCAGTTGGTGATCTCTGCTCGCTTAAGCGCTTCCTGCCACGCTTTCTTGACATCGATTCGTCCAAAGGCGGTCTTGCTGGCAAAAACAAGTGGCTTGGAGAGGTTGCGTACCTCGTAGAGCCTCTTTAGTTCGTTGATGACGGGGTCAGCAAGAGAGATGCTTCTTGGGCGTCCGTTTTTGGTCTCTTTGAGGTGGGCGAGTTTATTGTCGAAATCAATATGTCTCCATTCGAGGCTCAGAATTTCTCCTTGTCTGGCGCCTGTAGTCAAGCTCATTAGAACGATGCAGTAAAGATAAGGAGATTTGCTTTCGCGGGAGGCAATGAGTAATCGGCCGATTTCTTCGTCGGAAAGGACGCGGTCTCTCCCCGCGTTTTCCTTGAGCTTTGTTAAGCTGAAGCAGGGATTCTCATCGATCCACCGTAGACGATGGGCGTAACTGAGGAGGGCAGAGAGGCTGGAAATATAGCGGTTGACCGTTGCTGCACTGCGTTTTTGTCCTGTGTGGGTTGGTGTGGCGGCGAGGTGCTGTCTTTCCTTACCGATAAGATCGGGGGTAAGATGAACAAGAGCATAGTCGCCAACGCGGGTCTTCCAATAGTTGAGATGTTGCATGACATCTTTCGCAGAACGGATGTGTTCCAAAGATCCGTCGTTGATGTAGCGTTCCATCAGCTGCGTGAAGGTATGTTGATGTTTGTGTTGATCGAACTTGAATTTACCAAGCCGGATCTCACGTTCGGTTGCGGAAGCCCAATCGTCTGCCTCCTGTTTACGGTCAAAATGTTTGCAGACGGTAGGGTAGCCCTTGAGGCGGATGATCGCGCGCCAGTGGGTGGTTCCATTCTTGTTTTTACGTTTTGTTATAGATGCCATAGCTCAAACCTGGGTTAGATTGTTTGAGCGGTTGGATGGTGCTTGTACAGATTGTTTTTCACTGTACCGCCATTGCACCGCGAGATCAAATCTTAACTTGAACAGTGTTATCGGTTCAAGCTAAATCGTGCTCGCAGGTGTGTGTGGAGGAATGGGGCAAACTGGACTTGAACCAGTGACCCGCGGGTTATGAGTCCGCTGCTCTAACCAACTGAGCTATTGCCCCTCATGATTGGTTGGATCATACCATGGAACATTTCGAAATGCAAGAAATTTGAATTTCAATTTTTTTCTTTTAAGTTAAAGTTGAATCCGTTATCAATTTAATAGTTTGGATTTATAATTACAGAGGATAACGATGAGGACACGATACTTTTTTGGAAGTCTATTATTGACGTGCTTGCTGATTTTTGGAACGAGTTTTGCAGAATCTTGCGGGTGCGGATGTGAGTGTCCAGCGCCGTGCGAATGTGGGTGTATGGAAAGCGGTGTGTGCGGATGTCATTCTACTTTAGAAGTGCAGCCACAGAATGACTGTTGCTACAATCCATGCGCGGAACGGTACTGGCGCCAAGCACACTGCATCTATCAAGGACCTTATAGCTGCATCGACTGTGATAGCGCATTTACCATTTGCGATGGCTGTTATGGAACATGGTTGCCTGAAGATCCTCCACTATTTCGTCCCTTTGCAGCCGATCCCCGCCAGGTGACCTATTCAGTGGGGTGGAGATTTAATGACCAGGCGATGGGAAAAAATTTGATCCCCGTTTCTTTTGGCGATATTCTACCAATTTACCGTTTTGCTTCTGTATGGCCATGGTGGGGAATGATGGAAGTCAGTATTGAAGGGGCATTGTGGGCAATATTTGCTCCATTAAAAGAGTCGGCTCCTTTATGTAATGCTGACTATTATGTGGGAATCCCTATTGATTATGCGATTGGCCGTTGGGCATTTCGTTTAAGAGGGTATCACATTTCTTCTCATATCGGAGATGAATTCTTGTTAGATAATCCTGGATTTGATCGAAGAAATCCAAGTGCAGAGTACTTAGATTTATCCGCTTCCTGGTACATTACGGATGAAATACGTTTGTATGCTGTAGGGGGATGGGTCATTCAACATGATCAATCTTTTTATCAGGGGAATGTTTATGCTGAAGCGGGAGCGGAATTACGCTTACCTCGCCTAGGCTTTTACGATCCGTGCCAACATCTTTTTGGTGAACCAATATTCGCTATGCACTTTAAATACCAAGATGCGTTTAATCGTCCTTTAGGTGCGACTTATATTTTAGGCTACGAATGGGGAAAAACTTCGGGCGCACAGCATCGCCTAAGAGCATTTTTTGAATACCATGATGGACAGTCGGTCGAGGGACAGTTTAGCGAACATCGTGCTAATTACTTAGCCCTGCGCCTTACTTACGGATATTAATCATGGATACTCCTGATTCGACACCAGAATTGCAGGAAAAAGATTTCATTCATGAAGAATATTCAAAGAATCCACGTCCATTTTGGACGTGGCTTTTTGTTGTCGCGACTTTCACCGCATTTTTATGGGGATCTGGCTCTTGGTATTTCATGAAGATGAATCAAGAAGTCGAAAGCAATCCTTTTCTTCAGGTCACAAATCGAGAAATGTCCGTCTTTCTGTGGCAATTTTCTGAATATATGCCCCAGCATGTCAAAGAAAAAGTTGGTTACCTTCCAGGATTTGTCTATCAGGACCGCATAGGGATCATTCCTGAGACAGCGGATAATTATGTTGTTGCACCGCCGGAGCTATTATTTTTATATCATACATGGGATAGGCTTCTAAAAGAAGAGTTTACTCCGCGGAGAATCTCTAAGGTCGAGTTTTTATCGTTTTTAGATGCTCTTCCGGAGTGGAATCCAGTAAATTGGAAGGAAGCTCCTGTCGACTATAAAAATTTGGTTGATAGCCTTCAAATAAGAGGCCCTAACGAACTGAGTGGGCTTCCAGAGGCAACCGTGCCACTGACAGTGCGTATGGCGTTTCAGGGATGGAAAAACTATGTGTTGGAAAAAGAAAAAATCAATGAAGTGAGTCCTTCCTTTGAACAGATGGAGCAGTTTCTGCAAGGGCATCCCCATTATGCACGGAGTTTTTGGCGTAATATTTTGGCGGGGGAATATTCAAAATATTTATACACATTAACCTATAAACGCTTTGATGATAAAATGCCGATTGATAAAGAGGAGATCACTCCTTTTCTACGCGTTGCTTTTTATAACTATATGGAAGCGTTAAAAGATCAGGCCGTTTCGGGCAATAAAAAACCCAGCTTTTGAGGGCTGGGTTTTTAAGTTATCTCTTATGTGAAGAAAAGCTTATCTAAAACGACCGCCGCCGCCTGCGTTGCTACGTGGGCCGCTGCTGCTACGTGCACCACCGCCGCCGTTACCGTTACGTCCACCGTTTCCGCTTCCGCTGCGTGGGCCATTGTTAAAGAAAGGCTTTTTCTTTCCGAATGGAGCGCGTGCGCCTCCTCTTGATCCTGATTCCCAGCTGCTCTTTGGCTCGAAGCCTACTGCGACTTGAAACTGGAGTTTTTGCTTTAAGGAGGTCTCGATCTGCTTCATTAGCATACGCTCTTTTGGTGTTGCAAAGGAACATGCAACTCCAGTTGCTCCTGCACGACCAGTACGGCCGATACGGTGCGTGTAATCTTCGACGCAGCGAGGGAGGTCGAAGTTGAAGACGTGTGTGATTGTGGAGACGTCGATTCCGCGTGCAGCGACATCAGTTGCAACGAGGAAGCGGAGACGTCCTTGGCGTAGCATGCCGAGAGTGCGAGCACGTTGGCTTTGGTTCATGTCGCCGTGGAGGGCTGACACTTGGTGTCCTGCATCGCGTAGCTCTTGAGTCAGTTCGTCTGCAAAGCGTTTTGTTGCTGTGAAGATGATTGCTTGGCGGATTGTAGAATCGTCAAGTAAATGTTTTAAAAGATCGAGTTTGTGTGTGACGTGGTCGACATGATAAATTTCTTGTTTAATATGGTCGTACTTCTCTTCTGCTGGGATGACGCATACTTCTTTAGGATTGTTCATTAGACGCTTAGAAAGGTTAAGAACCGATCCTTTTAGCGTTGCAGAAAAGAGTAATGTTTGGCGTGTTGCTGGGGTATCTGCAACGATTTGCTCAACAGGCTCGATGAATCCCATATCTAACATACGGTCGGCTTCGTCTAAGATTAAAACGTCGACTCTTCCTAGGCTGATACGTCCTTCTTCCATGTGGTCGATTAAGCGGCCTGGTGTTGCAACGAGGATTTCGTATGGACGAGCAAGGTCGCGTTTTTGTGGAGGAAACGGTGCTCCGCCATAGATGCAAACAACTTTTACTTTAGGGAGGTGGCGGGCATATTTCTCTGCTTCGTTAGCAACTTGCATTGCGAGTTCGCGTGTAGGAGTAAGGATAACAATACGTGGGCCTTTGCCTTCCTTTGCTGGTTCAGTCATGATACGGTGGAGGGAAGGGATAAGAAAGGCAGCAGTTTTTCCTGTTCCTGTCTGTGCGGAAGCTCTGACGTCATCACCATTCATCAATATAGGGATGACCGATTCTTGAATAGGCGTTGGAACTTTATAACCAGCTTCTTCAACGGCTTTGAGGATGCGGGAATCAAGATTAAAGTTTTTGAAAGACATGTAAAATTCTCTTTTGTAAAGGTTGTTCGATCAATAGTATCAGATATAAAAGATAAATGATAGTTTTATTACATAATTACAGTAATAAATCCATCTTGATACACGGGGCCATCCTTGCCAATAGGAAGGGTTCCCTCGAAGAATTCCCTATATACCTTAAGACCTTGCTCGGCAGTCTGAACGCAGAAGAAACAATTACTTATCCATTCGGAACCTTTAATAGTTCCAGTGGTAAGGTTACATTTGAATCTTTGTGAAATTTTTTCTTTCCAATAGTCGGGGGTCCCAAATAAAAGGATGGGGGTGGAGAGGGTGGCTCCTACTTTTCGGCGGACCTCTTCTAAGCTGTATTCGAAATCGGTGCCGATTCCTCCCGTTAGGAAAATTGGGAAGTCTAGATTGAATTCTGCTTGCCGTTCAACGAGTTTGTCGAGACGGTAAGTCATTTTTGCATCGACATAAGGATTTTGTTTTTGTTCGTTTACAACGGATGCATTTTTTGCGCGGAAGTCGATGATATTTGCGCAGGAGAGAATTTTTAGTTCCTTGGCGACACGGTTGCCCACTTCCATTGCGCCGGGACCGCCGCCGGTAACGAGGGCGAGAGGCTTGTTTTTATTAAGAAGAGGGTGGTTCACTTGCGTGCGCATCTCCTTGACCCCTTCCATTAAGATGCGCAGCTGGTGCTCGAAATCTCCTTCAAGGAGGTTGGATCCATAGATGCCAAATAGGGACGCCTTGATGAATGTGTCGATATCTTCTAGTGGAACAAACATTCCCGTGTCCCGCTCGGGCTTTTCTACGTAGCGCAGGATTTTTCCTGATGTCGGTTCCACCCAATAGACGGGAATGGCAAATTTTTCAAGGTCATGAAGGAGGGCGCGGTCTTCGGCGCTAAAGAAATAGTCGGAAGAGAGAGAGGGGTATTGGAAATAGATTCCTTTAAGGTTGCGCTGAACCTGGTCGCCAAGGAGCATCCGCTTCATCAGGGGGGAAGGGAAGTAGCGGGTTAAAAGAATGCCTTGGCTGGAGATGACTCCCTCTCCAATGCTTTTCAGAAAAGGGTAGGCGGGTTGTTGCTCGATGTAACGTTCGATCATGAGCGCTTGGCGTTCGACTTGTGTGGGGCCGGGGAATTCGTACGGTTTGGATTCCCTGATTACCCAGTCTTCTTGTTTTAAATTTAAAAGTTGATCCCCCTTCACAACAAACGTTGCGGAGCGATATCCTGGGGGAACGACAGCTGTTTCGAATGCCTTAAAAAGCGTTTCGGAGTCTTCGAGGCAAACCTGGAGTTGATCGCGATCCGAGAAGAAGACGTGTTCGCGGTAGGGTTCGAGCGTATAGAATTCAATAGGAATATCGGTTAGTTCCCGTTTACTGCTGCCAAAAAGTTCGTAGATGTCGCCTGACGCTTGCGTATCGGGTTGAAGGATGCAAGCGGACGTATGATGATAGCCCTGTGACAGGAGCTCGGGGACAACGCGTCCGAAGACCGTACGAATATGTAAGGGTAATGTTTTGACGAGAAGAATTTCATTTTCTTCAATGTTTCGGGGGAGATGCGGATTCCATTCTTGATGGAGACGTACCATTTCTCGCGCAGGAACGTTAGCGGTGAGAGCTTTTCCAAGTGTGCTTAAAAATCCTTCCATCGCCTTGTCGTAGACGACACGGCCATTCTGCAAACTTAAATATGCAATGGTTCTACCGTCCACTTTATCTAAAATAAGGTCGTCGCTTCCGTGTAGTCCTCCCAAGGAAAGAAGGGGTTCACCCCAACGGTCGGAGCGTCCAAACATGCGTGAGAGATATTCGGGATCCCTAACACGGCGGCGGTCATCTGCAGCAAAGAGTTTGCCGATGTTGGCGCCCACTTTGATGTATTGCAGCATGTTGACGGCTAGTGGGCCAATACCTTTTATCAATACTTTGACTTGTGCCGAGTGACTTTTTGTATCTAATTCATATTCAATGCCCACGCCATCGACTCCGACCTGGGCTAGTGTACTCTTGATATTGAAAAAGACTAGGGAGGGATCAATTTGAAAACCGACAAAGACGGGTGAAATGTTTTGGATAAAAACAATCGCTTCGAGAGTTTTTTCATCGATTGTTTTTAATCCGATAATTTTTCCGTCAGGAGTGACAAGATCGAAATGTGTAGGGTCTAAGTAGTCGAGAATAGAAGGCATATGGAAATCCATTTCGTAAAATTTCCTTATATCACAGATGTTGAATTAAATTGAAGCGCGCGCACTTTACGCTTTTTGTACGCTAATAATTAGTAAAAGACTAAGGGACAATCCCTATTTTCTGTGGGACCATTGTTTATAGCTTGTCTATAAAAGAATGGAATTATGGGAATTAATGAGAAAAATCAGGTGTTTTTAAATTATAAATTTTACTCAAGGAGAGTTGTTTTAAATTATTAAAATTAAGTGACTTAAAATTGTATTTACCTTAATAAATATAATATTTTATTGATAGTGATTTTACACAGGAGAAAACTAAAGATTTTTTGTTCATAACTAAACTCTTACTTAACAGAAAAAGTAGCACCTGACATAATCACCTCTTTTTAAAGAATGCATACGATGGTTCAAAATTATGGAAGCGAAAGCAAAGAGTCGAAGTGTCGGAACACATGATGGAGCGTTCCATGCGGACGAAGTGACGGCCTGTGCGTTGCTTGTTGTCTTTGATCTTGTGGATGAAGATAAAATTGTGCGCACACGCGATCCCTTAAAATTGCACGAATGTGAATTCGTGTGCGATGTGGGAGGGGAGTATGATCCTAATCGCAAGCTTTTTGATCACCACCAAGCCGATTACGTTGGGCGGTTAAGTAGTGCGGGAATGATTCTGCGCTATCTTAAAGAGCAGGGGATACTGAATGAAAATGAATTCAATTTTTTCAGTCACACACTCATCAATGGGGTGGATGATCATGATAATGGGTTAGATCCTCAAATACCTGGAATTTGCACCTATTCTCATATCATGGCAAATTTTACGCCGATTCAATACGATGTCAATCCAAAAGAGCAGGACGAGGCTTTTTTTGAGGCGTTAACATTTGCGAAAGGGCATTTGATTCGTCTTTGGCACCGGTACCAGTATATTCAATCGTGTCGAGAAACGGTTGCAGAGGTAATGGAGAGCCAGGATGTAGGGATGATTTTCGAAAAAGCAATTCCTTGGATGGATACCTTTTTTGAGTTGGGTGGGGAGAAGCATCCAGCGCAGTTTATCATCATGCCCACAGGGAAACATTGGAAACTAAGGGGAATTCCCCCTTCGCTCGACCATCGCATGGAAGTGCGTTTTCCATTACCTAAAGAGTGGGCAGGACTTCTTGACGAAGATTTAAAACGCATTACTGGGATGCCGGGAGCGATTTTTTGTCATAAAGGACGTTTTATTTCTGTTTGGGAGACAAAGGAAGATGCGTTAAAGGCACTTGCGTATGTCCTTAATACAACTAAGGAGAAACGATGACCATATTTGCAAAAATTATTGCACGGGAACTGCCTGCAGATATTGTGTTTGAAAATTCGCATGTTATTGGATTTAAAGATATTCATCCAGTGGCCCCACATCATATTTTGATTGTTACGAAAAAAGAAATCCCTGACCTGCAGTCAATGAAAAGTGAAGACCTGTTTTTGATGGAAGAGATTGTCAAAGCGGCTCAAACAATCGCAAAAGAGCTAGATTTAGAAGAAGGGTATCGCCTTGTGACAAATAATGGACCCATTGCGGGACAACAAGTGCCACATCTTCATTTTCATCTAATTAGCGGAAAAAAACTTAACGGAATGTGCGGATGAAAAATACGATTGTAGACCGTAAGCGGACAGGATTATTAGTGATTGATGTTCAAGATAGATTGTTTAGTTTGGTCGAACGTCAGTGCGATGTGACGCATGCCATTGAATTGACCATCAAAGGTGCTAACATTTTAAATCTTCCTATTGTTGTGACAGAGCAATATCCAGAGAAAATGGGGCGAACTATTGAGGTTCTTAGAAATGCGTTAGGCGAGCGGTATCAGCCTGTAGGAAAACGCACATTTTCTTGTTTGGCGGAAGAAGGTCTGAATAAACAAGTTCTCGATTTGCCAGTGGACTATTGGATACTTGTCGGAATCGAAGCGCATGTCTGTATTTTACAAACAGCAAAAGCGCTTTTAAAAGCGGGTAAAGAGGTTATTATCCTCAACGATGCAATTAGTGCGCGCTCCATCTACGACTACTCAACAGCCATTGCAGAGTTACGCGACTGCGGCGCACGCATTAGTAGCGTGGAAACAATATTGTTTGAATTATTGCAAGATTCCCGCCTGCCCGAATTCAAGGAAATTAGCCAATTGATTAAATAATGAAAAAAACTGCCCTTCTTTTCCTTTCGGTGGCAATGCCCTTACTTTTGAAGGGAGAGGAAGCGGCTGTGCGAAGAATTCACTCGCACCTTATTATTGGAGATCCTCGTTCTGCGTGTGAAGAGGGAAAAAACGCACTAAAATCCGATGCTGGAATTTCCCTTCACGAAGCCTATCTCACTTCTCTCTGTAAAAATCATGAACATCAGGAAATGTTAAAAGAGTGGGAAGTCTATTCCAAACTTTTAGAAGATCCGTATGAAAAGCGTGAATTGATTGAAGGGATGGCTTGGAGCATTATCGAAAAAGAATCGAAGTCCTCATCTCCCATGATTCGTTTCATTTCCATGCTTGGAGCCTATTTTGGACAGGATGCAAAAAGCGTTCCTATTTTAGAAGCAGCATTAGCAGATCCAAATCTACTAATTAGAAGCATCGCCCTACAAGCAGCAGCGACAATGCGTGACGCTCCAGTGAAAAGGAAGGTGCTACAAGTCTTTCGCGAAGAACGCAATGATAAAGTGCGTATCGAAGCAATACGCACCGTTGGCAAAATGAAATTAATCGCTGCAAAGCCGGAGCTCCTTGCCGTTATCGCCGACGACACTGTGATGGCAGAAGTAAAAGCTGCGGCAATCGAAGCGTTAGTGACAATGGAAGAGACGATTGGCAGAGAAGAAATGGTCGTTCTCGCAAAAAGCAGCCGTGCAGGATTGCGACAACTTGCCTGCCGCGTCGCCGCGGCCTTTGAACTAGAGCGCGACATCGACCTCATCATTCCTCTCCTAAAAGACATTCATTCTTCGGTCAGAACTTCCGCTCTGTATGCGTTAGGAATCTTAAAAGTAAAAGCATTTGATCAAGAGGCAATCGAAGAATATGTCCGCCCCCTCATCAACGACCGCGATCCTACCACAGCAATTTATGCGGCATGGGTCCTCACCCTCTACGATGATCCTTCAGGGCACACGGCATTTAAACGATGGATAAACGATCCGCACCAAGAAAAGCGTATCCTTGCTGCCGGTGCGTTATCTTCCACTGGATCACATGCATTTCCTGTGATAAAAGAAATATTTTACACTACCGATGATCCGTATGTCCGCCTCAACATCGCTCTTTCCTTGATTACCCAGCGACGCGAAGTCGTTTCCGCTTGTACGGTGCTCCGCTTGGGATTACGCGATCTCAATGAAAGATGGATGTGGAAGGAGGGGGATTTCCATCTTTTAGCGCCCAGTGACCTCACGCATCAACCAGGAACTCCTAATTTGCCTGAAGCGATGGATCAAGTGGTTCGTTTAAAAGTGTTAAATGCATTGGCGATCTTGCAAGATCCGTATGCGATCGACGCAATTAAGCAATTTCTTAAAGATAAAAAGTGGGGAGTTGCCGGAGAAGCATCGACACTATTGCTAACAGAAGGAGATGAGGCGTCTGCAGCGTTGGTTGAAACTTTATTGGAAGAACCTGATTCTAAGATGCGGATTCAAGCTGCCCTCGTGCTCGCTCTGTGGGGGCGTGGAGAAAATGCAATTCAGGCGCTTGAAGATGCCTATGATAAGTCGCCACGTGATCTTAAAGAGCGCATTTTAGAAGGATTAGGTCGGATTGGGGCAAAAAAATCCATTCCTTTTTTGATTGAACGCTTAAAGGAGCAATCGCCTTCGTTACGCATCATTGCTGCGTCAGCATTGCTACAAACTTTAAATAGTTAAACGTCAATATATATCCGTTCGTGATTCAAAAATCAAATTTTGAACCACGAACGGTATACACAAGGTAAAAAGATTATCATTTTACCCCATGTTTTCTATCAAGCGCAATCCATAGATTAGCTAAGCTGATCAGGCCAAAAGCAATAGGTCCATCAGGATAAGCGTGGCTCGTCCACAAAAAAGGTCCAGCAATAAAATAAAGGATAAGAGGAAGTTTTGAACATTTTCCCGCTATCCACAATGCCGCTGCACATCCCCATATTGCCAAAAGCGCACTTAACGAGGCTGTTTCACTTAAAATTGAATGGGTGCCTCCATAGATAGGATCGGTAAAAAACTTCTGAATAACGTTAGTAATCATCTCTTGACTGTCTGCAGGAAGCTGGGTTCCAATACGAATCAAACTTCCTGTCGCAATTCCTGCGATTGCATCATAAGCAGTGTAAGTAATTGCAAAGCACCAAATGAAAAATCGGGCCAGTTTTGCCCATATCCCTACGACATGGTCGAGCATTAAATAGAAAACTACTGCAACGCCGCCAAAAAGTGCGAGCTGTAAGATATGGATTGTTAGCCAGAGATGAAGATGAGGAAGAAGCTCATGATAGACATCCGCTAAAAAATGGTAGGGATGAAAATACTGAAGGACTGCGAGTAGCAGGGGGATGGTAACTGTAAATATTTTTTTTATCATAAAGACCCTATTGTGTGTTTTTTTTACAATAATGAAGCAATAAATTTTTTTAAAGTTTTTTTGTAAAATTGAATTTACTTTTTAAATAACCAACGTTCGGTATATCTAAAAATCTACTGAAATTTCTTAAGGCGTGGCATTTTTTATGCATTCGCTCCCGCGATGAAAAACTTATGACCGACCCCGTGATCGGTTACGTGGAAATAGTTTTTATAGGAAAAGCAATAGGCGCTTTAACAAAACTTGATAATCATTTATTTTTTTAAACTGAATTTGACAACTAATTTAATTCATTACGTGTCGTGCTTGCTTCTTTACTATTTTTCCTTTAAAATTGCGGCATCTAGTAAATGGAGATGATGTGAACACAGAAACAAGTCCTGCAAAAGGACATCTTTTTTCTGCCATGTTCCTTGTAGCCGGATGTTGTATCGGCGGAGGAATGTTGGCATTACCGGTTGGATCCGGCGCAAGTGGATTTTTACCTTCCATTGCAACAATGACTGTATGTTGGTTGATGATGACCTTAACTGCGCTCATGTTAGTTGAAGTGTCGTTGTGGATGGAAGAAGGTGCACACGTCATTACGATGACAACAAAAATTTTAGGAAAACCTGCGCGCCTGGTTAGCTGGATCTTATTTCTCTACATTTCCTATGCATCTGAAGTTGCTTATGCCGCGGGTGGGGGAGCGCAGCTTTCTCATTTTGCATCCGAATTCCTAGGCATTGCTGTCTCTAAACATTTTTGTGCTGCTGCAGTGACCGTTATTTTTACGACAGTGTTAATTTTTGGAGCACAGATTGTTGGAAGGATCAATTCCATCTTATTTATGGGACTCATAGGGGCTTATTTGATGCTAGTGGGAATGGGTTCTGCTGAAGTTAACACCGATTTGTTAGGAAGACAAGAGTGGGCTAGCGCCTATAAAGCATTGCCGCTGCTATTAACAGCGTTTAGCTTCCAAACAATGGTGCCGAGCTTAACGCCACTACTAAAACGCAATACCAACGCCCTACGCATTGCCATTATCGGCGGGACAACGATTGCATTTGTCGTCTACGCAGTCTGGCAGTGTCTTATCTTAGGAATTATTCCTGCAGAGGGTCCCCATGGCCTTATTCAAGCAAATATTCAATCCGTTCCCGCTACCGTATTTTTGCACGAGCATGTGGCAAATTGGTGGATTGTTCCTGTCGCCCAATATTTTGGATTTTTTGCGATCGTCACTTCTTATCTTGCAATAGGGCTAGGATTATTCGATTTTATTGCAGACGGACTAAAAATCGAAAAGAAAGGATGGGGAAATGTTGCGATTGGGTTGATGATTATCATCCCTACGGTCTTCTGTGCTACCTATTTTGAGCGTGCATTTATGGTTGCGATGGATACTACAGGTGGCTTTGGCGATACGATTCAGAATGGAATCATTCCCGTGATGATGGTATGGACCGGACGGTATATGATGGGATATAAGAGCTCATTTCGTGTTCCAGGTGGCAAGCCTTTATTAGCAATTGTCTTTGCATTTTTTGCGATAGGACTATTATTGGAAATTTTGATGGTGGCAGGGATTCTACCTTCCTGCGCAGAATGTATTGAAAATGTACGTGCACTGAATATGATCGACATGATTGAGGAGTTAAAATGAGTATTGGATTAGCATTTAAAGCATTTTTTAAAACGTTTAAAGATCCAAAAGGTGCAACCGCTTTTGTTGAAGGAAAAAAACAAGCGGCTCTGCCACAACCTAAAACCGACCATTCTCACCTGCGTCTTTTATCGCAATTGCAAACAAATGGCCGTTTAATTGACTTTTTCAAAGAAGACATCACTGCCTATAACGATGCGCAAGTCGGTGCTGTAGTTAGAAAGATTCACCAAGAATGCGGAAAAAGCCTCGAAGAACTAGTCACAATCCGTCCCATCATGGAAACTGCAGAAGGCAGCACAGTAACAATTGCCCAAGGATATGATCCTTTATCCATCAAAGTCGTCGGCAAAGTAAAAGGGGAAGCCCCCTACACCGGCCGCCTTGTCCACAAAGGATGGAAAGCGCATAAACACTCGTTACCTAAACAGACAACGGATGTTTCCAATGAAGTGATCCACCCCGCAGAAATAGAAATTAAGTGACATCTCCTTTACATTAAAAAAATAGATAACCTGAAACAGAGAGGGAGTGGATGCTGCTGTCTCTGTGTTCTCATTTGTAAAAATAAAAAAATAACATTCATTATCATACGCAACTCGGATTAAATTAGATGACAGACGCAAAATATATTATCGGTATTGACTTAGGCACAACAAATTGCACGCTGACCTATCTATCTTTGGAAGAAGAAACACATCCTTTACATCAGCTCGCCATTCCCCAACTTGTGGGTCCAGGAACGATCGATGAACAGTTGATGCTGCCCTCTTTTGCCTACCTCCCCTTGAAAGAAGAACTCAAAGCAAAAGTGGCACATCTCGATTGGGATTCCAAACGCAAATTTTGCGTCGGCGTCTACGCGCGGGATCGCGGCGCAGAAGTGTCGGACCGCTTAATCGCCTCCGCAAAATCATGGCTTTGCCATGCAGGGATTGATCGACGAGAAAAAAATCTTCCTCTTGCTTGTGAGGACGAAGAAGAAAAAATGAGTCCAGTCGATACCTGTGCAGCCCTTTTACAACATCTGCGCGAAGCATGGGCGCATAAAATGAAAGAGATTCCTTTCGAAGAGCAACAGCTCCTGGTCACTGTGCCCGCCTCGTTTGATCCGAGTGCACGACAGCTTGTTCTCGAAGCGGCAGAAAGAGCAGGTTTTCCAGTCCCAGTTCTTTTGGAAGAGCCGCAAGCAGCTTTCTATGCATGGCTCAAAGGCCAAGGAGAAGAATGGCGTAAACATTTAAATGTAGGCGATGTTGTTCTTGTTGTCGATATCGGCGGTGGCACCACAGACTTTAGCTTGATCGCTGTAGAAGAAAATGAGGGAGACCTGGCCCTTAATCGTATTGCTGTCGGCGCACACTTGCTTCTTGGGGGTGACAATATTGATTTAGCGTTAGCCTATCTCGCAAAAGAGAAATTAGAGAATGAGGGCAATGAAATTGATGAATGGCAATTAGACGCACTAAAATACCAATGCCGCCAAGCAAAAGAATCCCTTCTTGGACAAGAGGCTTTAGAAAAAATTGACCTCACAATTATCGGACGTGGCAGCAGTCTAATGGGAAATACCTTGACAACCACTTTAACAAAAAAAGAGGTGCAAACAGTCGTATTAGATGGATTTTTTCCTTTAACACCTGCGACCGAGAGAGCTTTATTTGAACAGCAAGGAGGAATCACTCAAGTGGGCCTTCCTTATGTTAGAGATGCGCGCATCACTTCTCAGCTCGCCACATTTTTAGCGACAGCAACAGAGTCGTTCGTGATGCCAACAGCCGTTCTGTTTAATGGAGGCACAATGAAGTCTGCGGCGATCCAAGAACGTGTTGTTGCAGCACTAAATGGATGGGCGGAAAGCTTAGAAAAACGTTCTGTTAAAGTTCTTCCAGGGCATGATTACGATTATGCTGTTAGCAAAGGTGCTGCATACTATGGCCTTGCACGTCAAGGAAAAGCCATTCGCATTAAAGGCGGCGCAAGCCACAGCTACTTTATTGGAATCGAAGATGCCATGCCTGCAGTGCCTGGAAGAGAACCTCCATTGACAGCCCTTTGTATCGTCCCACATGGAATGGAAGAAGGTACTGAACAACGATTAACAGAAAAAGAGTTTTCTTTAGTCGTGGGAGCTCCCGCCCGCTTTAGATTTTTCAGTCACAACGCTCCAACATTGTCCAATGGTACTTCTCTTACGATGGGAACTGCCGTGCGCCGTTGGAAAGGAGAGCTTATTGAGTTGCCTTTTATTGAAACACAACTAGATAAAAAGGAAGATGATGGCAAAACGATTCCTGTCACATTAAAATCATGTCTAACAGAGATGGGGATGTTGGAGCTTTGGTGCGAAGGGTCCGATGGACGCCAGTGGAAGCTAGAATTTAATGCACGTCAATGAAAAAAATCTGGATTAGGCAGGGCGCCTAATCCAGAACAATACTCTCTACTTAAGGGTCGCAGAAATGTCGACCGCTTTTTGGGTTCCTGTTGTCCCAACTTTTTTAATCGTTTTGGCATTAAGGTCGAATTGCTTTAAATCGACAACATTAATCGTCTGGTCATTATACGTTTTCATATAATATTTTAACGATTGTGGATCCTTCACACAAGTCGCAATGGTATAGTCGCTATAGACGACTCCATCCACGACTTGGCGCGCTGCACCAACAGGAATGTCAAATTGATTTAAAATGTGGAACACCTGAAAAACAGTTTCCTCTGCATTTTTTGACGGAACAGCAGTCATCGAATAAATCGCAGCCCTAACAAAACGTGAAGGGGGGGTGAAGTCTCCAGGTAATCCCACCATGCCCGATCCTTGACCAAAAGGAGCATACTGCACCCCTTCAAAACTAATCGGTTTTGCATTGATGGGTGTTAAGTTGATGAAATTTCTTAAATTTGTCGTATGCCAATCAAACGTCGGGGAGTTTGTAAAAGTTCCCAACGGGTTGTCGTAGGTCACAAATTTTTCATTTAATGGCTCGATAACCAACGAGTTTCCCTCTTTATCATACACGATATAGTGAAAAGGAGCAGGCGTCGGGCCCCACTCTTTTGTCACTGTCGGAGCAATAAAAACACTCGCTAATGCGGCCTTCACTTCTTCTAAAGTTGCAAATTGTGTGACAATCCAATTTGGAAAATCGACAGGAGACAACCCCTTAGACTGATTTTCTGGCGTTGTTTTAGGATAGTTTGCATAGCCGGGAAAATAAAAAGTACCGACAACCAATCCTTTTTCATTCATCCCATCTAAAATATTCAAGTCATCGGCAGTGATGCATCCAATGGTTGCATATTTTGCCGTGTACTTTAAACCAGGACCTGCAGGCGTTGTGCCCACAAACTCATAGCCGCGAGGAATAATCGCAATGGAAGTAGCGACTTCCACCCCAAACTCCAACGTTCGACCAGTGACGATTGAATTATCTTTCGCCTTAAGCTTGATTCCTGTACATGCCTCCAGAGAAGCAAAGGGGAAAATCCCCACTATCGCTAGCGCAAGAATACTTTTATAAAAACTATATCTCTGTTTCATAGATGTGATCCTTCTGAATTTAATCATTATAATTCTTTTGGATGTGCAGCATTAAATGTCAAAGCGGCAACAGCTGCTCCTGCAAAGTTTCCAACCAGATAAACCCAAAGATTTGACCAATGACTGAGATTTAATATGCTTGCTCCGATCGCTACCGCTGGATTGAATGCTCCGCTTGAGATCGTTCCCACGCAGTAAGCGCCTACAAGGACAGTGAATCCGATCGCCCAGCCAAAATAAGAATTACCCGCAGTTGCCTTTGCTGTTGCCACATTCAACACCACAAAGCACAACGCAAAGGTAAACAAAAATTCAACAACTAGCGCTTTTATCGGCTGAAGCTCCAAAGGAGTTCCCATCTTATTATCTTTCAAATATAACACTAAGAAAGCTGCAGCAATTCCGCCAATCACCTGTGCGATCCAGTACAATCCCAACTCTTGCACAGAAAGTCTCTTTCTCAAGAAAACAGCGAAAGAAACAGCAGGATTATAATGCCCGCCAGAAACGTGTCCTCCTGCAAAGACCATCACAGCAAGTGCAGATCCGATCGCTAAAGGTGCCCAAAGTCCAACAGCATTCGGTGCCAATACGACCATTCCCACAGTAAAGACGAGGAAAAATGTTCCGATAAATTCATAAATATATTTCATGTCATTCCTTTTTGTTTTGTGTGTACGAAAAGGTGACAATATAAATTTATTTTTTTAATTTAAATGAAAAAATGAAGGGAAAGAGAAACGGATGATGGAATGCGACGGCTAGACAACGCCGCACCCCATAAAAGTTGGAATTAATGACCAGGCTTCACGTCTATTGTTGTGCCATCCGCATTCTGAACATGCTTCGCTCCATCTATTTTGATGTCAACGGTCGTGCCATTTGGATTTTTAATCGTTTTTGAACCATCAGAATTGATCTGAACAGTCGTTCCATCCGGTTTTTTTATAAGCTTAGAGCCATCTGTATTTTCTTCAATGATCGTTCCATCTTCGCTATGAATGCGCTGAGATCCATCAGAAAGAACTTCTACAGAAGTTGGCTGCGTCGTAGGGGCAGCAATTAAATTTCCTTGAAATACGAATGCCCCTACAGCAAAAAATTTGATGAAAATTGTTGAAACTGTTTTCATTTTGTTATCCCTTTTTCGTTTAAGTTATACACAAATGGAATCAAGAACCGGTTTTTGAGCGATGTGAATCCCGGCGCTTTGACATACTAAAAAAGCCAATTTTTGAATTCACTTGTGTATCCGCGTGTATCGTATAAAGTGAATTTTTTTGAAAAAATTGTCAACTTCAGTTTTTCAAAATTTTCAACCATAACTCTTCATTAAAGCCAACCAAACCTGTCTCTTCTGTTAGCAGAAAGGGACGTTTCACGAGCATTCCTTCCTGAGTTAAAAGCATTAAAGCATCTTCAAACGGCATGTCATTTATTTTTTGACTGAGTTGACGTTCGCGGTAAAGTTGTCCGGAGGTGTTGAAAAGCTTCTTAAGATGTCCCTTCTGAAATTTCAACATTTGCTGAAGCTCTTCCAATGAAGGAGGCGTTACCGTAATTTCTTTGACGGAAAAATTCCCTTTTCCTTTGGTCTTTTCAAGAAAACGAAGTGCTTCTTTGCAGGTCGAACATTTGTGATAGACATACACAATCATTTATTATTCTTTTATTAGTGGGTGTAAAGCGTGGGCACTTTTTTTATGCATTGCGTTGCTGCGATGAAAAACTTACGACCGACCCCATAAAAAAACCGAATAGCTCATGGGAACTATTCGGTTTGAATTACCGGTGACCGGACTCGAACCAGCACCTTATTGCTAAGAGTAGATTTTGAGTCTACCGCGTCTACCATTTCGCCACACCGGCATGTGAGAGAAATAACATCATAGCGAAAATAGGTCTTTTTTGTGTAGGGAAATGATGTTAGTAGCGAATGATTTGTCGATGTGCCTTTTCCCATGAAAAAACAACCTTTTCATTCCGGTCCCGGTCGTGACGCACTTGGATGCTAATGTAAGGATAGGGGTGGCGATTGTCGAAGTTGCGTCCTTCGTCCTTAGTGAACTGTTTTATAAAAATTTCTTTATTGTAGTAGGGGAGAACTGCTGTTGCTGTTTTCCCTTGCTCATACCGATGAAACTCCGTGTAGGCGCGGTCATTACGATAGCGGGGATGTTCTTTGTAAAATTGTTGGATGAGTGCCACGATTTTTTCTGGCTGGGATTCCATTCCTTGGACGTAGAAAGAGACTTCTGCGCCAATCATATGTTTAGAGTATTGATTTTCTTTCGAGGAGTCGGCGTAGGCATTGTGGTCGGAACAGCGATGGCCGCATGTGATCACGACACGTTTATTTGTGTGGATCTGAATCGCGTTAATAAGTTCGAGAAGGATCGGATAAATGTATTCTTTGCCTTCCCGTGTAGGGAGACTATGTTTTTCTGCTCCTCCACAGTCGTAGTAGCGTTTTAGTGTGCCTTCCTCTTGAATGAGGCGTTCGGGGTTGAGTCCGCTTCCTTTGCATCGAAAATAGTCTTTAGTAATTTGGGGAAGATTTCCTGCTTGGGCATTTTCCCATGGATAGGGATCTGCATTTTTTTTTGTAGGAGGGACGGTGGCAAAAAGATTTTCGTCTTGTGTCCGGTATAAAAATTCTCCTTTCTGATTTTTTACTTTTAAGCTGCTCGGCGTCACTTCAGGAGAGGAAGAACAGCTGCTTAAAAGAAGGACTAAAAGTAGATTTTTTTTCATTTTTTCAAAAATAGTTGTGTTGCTAGGTCGAAATCTTCTGGTGTCGTGATTTTAAGGTTCATATAACCTCCTTCCACAAGCTTGACGGGATGGCCGATCATTTCGATGAGAGAAACGTCGTCTGTCACTGTGATATTTTCTGCGAACGCTTTATGGAATCCCAATGTGAGTAGGCCTGGGCGGACCACTTGAGGCGTTTGTATTTCCCACATTAACGAGCGGTCAGGCGTGCGCATGACAAAACCTGTGTGATCTGCTTCTTTAACAGTAAACTTAACAGGAACGGCTGCTGTGGCAGCTCCATGTTCATTTGCGGAAGCCATCACACGACGGATAAGATCGTCTGTGATAAAAGGACGTGCGGCATCATGGATGCAGACAAGGTCCGTGTCACATTTTTTTGCCATGAAGCCATTGTAGACAGAATCTTGACGTCGCTCTCCGGGCAAAGCAAAAGAAACAAGCTTTCCTTCTGGCGCTTTTGAAAATAAGGAGCGGTAGGAAGGATCGCATACGACAATAATTTCAATTGCTTCGGGCAGATTGAGAAATTGCTCATAAGAATGTTGAACCACAGGCTTACCCTGCAATTCAAGAAATTGCTTGGGGATAGCGGCATTCATGCGAGCGCCACGTCCGCCGGCTAGAAGAATAATTGTCGCATGGAAAGGGGAGCTCATCAGGTTTCCTCATTTTTTAACGTTAGGATAAGGATTTCGGGAAGAGAAAACCAGCGAAAACGCATCACCGCCCCCACACCACGAGAAATATAGATCCATCGATTTTTTTCTTTAATTAATCCGCGCTTATAATGAGGATGCTCCATCAGGGCAAGGCGTTGGCAGATCCAGGGAAGGTTGATTTGCCCCCCATGCGTATGGCCGCAGAGAATAAGCTCTCCCGGAAAGTCGTTAAGGAGGGGAATGCCATCCGGATTGTGAAGAAGGATAATACCAGGAGCGGAACGATCATACTCTTCAAAGGCGCGAGAGGGGAGTGTTTGTCCTCCTGTGTATTCACCAAGTCCGCAGATGTTTAATGAGGAGTCAGCAAGGGGGATGCGCACGGTTTCATTATCTAAAAGGCGAAAAGGCGTCGACTCTAATAGCTTTTTTAATCCTTGATGCAGCGGTGTTAACTTTGCTTCTGCGGTGACTTTTCCTTTGATAGGTGGAGGAAAAAAAAGGCGGCGAAAGCCTTTTCCAATCAAAGAAGACCCTTTTTTTTCTGTAATGACATCGTATTCGCCCTCCTGACTGATTCCCAGAAAGCTAGCGTAATCATGGTTGCCGGGAATAGTAAAATTTCCATAACGGGCGTGAGGAAAGGCATTCAAAAATGCCAACAACCGTTTTTCGTCGTCGAGTGTCGCATTGCAAATAAAATCCCCGGTAAAAAAAATGAGGTCAGGTTGTTCCTCTTTAACTTTTTTTATTAAGCGATCGAGATGCCATTGTGGCATTTTAGGGTGAATATGGAGGTCACTAAAAGAAAATATTTTAATTTCTTTGGAAAGATTTTTAATTGGAAGAGAGAGCCTTTTCGTTACCAAAAGATTGGGTTCGATGAAGCGGGGCCAAATGCCGATAAGTGAGAGCAGACACCAAAGGTCCCAAAGTCCATCCGCAAGGCGCGAAGTAAATTGTTTTGTTTTCATAGAAAAGAAGGATAACGAAAGGGGGGATAATAGAAAAGAGTTAGAAAAAAGCCCCCTACAGGGTAGGGGGCGATAGAGACTAGCTTAGGTGCTTAGAAATTTTGCTTGTCATCTTGAACATGTCAATTGATGCTGAAGAACCGAAAACTTTTGCAAGTTTCGCATCAGGATTGATGTTACGTTTGTTTTTTGGATCTTGTAGATCGTGTTTTTTAATGTAGTCCCACAGTTTTTTTGTGATCTCTGTACGTGGCATTGGGCCTTTTCCTACCACTTCTGCGAGAGCATCGCTAGGTGTCACTGGCTTCATGAACGCGGATGGCTTAGAGCTTTTTGCTGCTGGCGCTTTCGCTGGTGCTTTTGTTGGCATTATTTTTTCCTTGGTTGAGTATCAAAAGTAACGTAATCCACAGTGAAGTGTCTCTAGGGAATCCTTTTATCGCTACTGGTATTTAATAGTCAAATAAATCCTGCTTGCGATTAATCATTGAAAAATTAAATTCGATTAATTTTCAAGAAAGACAATGTTTTATATCCTGAAAACCAATGAGTTATAGGCTTTTTTCTAGGAGTGTCTTAGCAAGATAGAAATTCTTGCTTTTTACCTCGATTCCATTGCATCGTACTACCAAATCCACTCACCTTTTCTATATATACCGAGGAGTAGCTGAAATGCCAGTGAAAGAAGCGTCTTTAAAAGAAGAAACAGTATGGTTAAAAGAACTATTAGACCAGTTATCTTCAACCTCTTTAATTGCAGACAAAGAAAAAGTGTTAGATCATTTAGACGGTATCTTATCATTTATAAAAAAATCAAAATCTCTCTCTCATTATGTTATTGACGCATCGACAGAAGAACGGTATGCGATTAAATCGATCATTGCCATTGGTCAAGGTCCCATTGTATTTAGAGAAGTGAACACATTTTCTTCTAATAATCCGTTAAAAGATCTCGTGAGGCAGCTGTTGCAAGTCGAAGACTTTTACCAAGCCATCGGAGGCATCATCGGCTATCACTACGCTGTCTTACATTTGATTCAAGAGCTAGACAATCCCGAAAAAGAAGACGAATTTTCTTATCATCGGCCAGAAGGACTCGACCTTTGTAAATCCTCTATAGAGGTGCATAAAGCCATAAAAGAGGGAATCGACGCTCTCCCCTTTATGGGCGAAATTTATCCTGTTGGCGGAGCAGGGGATCGACTCAATTTAATCGATCCCCTTACAAATGAACCTTTACCTGCCGCACTCCTCCCTTTCGGCGAAGGCAATCTTCTAGAAGGATTAATCCGCGATTTGCAAGCCCGCGAATTTCTCTATTTCAAATTAACAGGCAAACAAGTCTGCACTCCTATCGCCATGATGACGTCGAACGAAAAAAACAATCACGCTCGTATTCTCGAAGTGTGTGAAAAAGCACAGTGGTTTGGACGCCCTAAAGACTCTTTTCGTTTTTTTGTCCAACCATCCGTCCCTGTCCTTACAATAGAAGGAAATTGGGTCATGACGGAGCCACTGAAAATGTTAGCTAAGCCGGGTGGGCATGGGGTCATTTGGAGAGAAGCCCTACGTCAAGGCATCTTCGACTGGTTTTCTTCGTTAGGACGAAAAAAATTTCTCGTACGCCAAATTAATAATCCTTTAGCCGGAACAGACCATGGTCTCCTTGCGCTTGCAGGAGTTGGATTTCAGGACGACAAAGCGTTCGGTGTTGCCTCATGCCCCCGCTATGTCAACTCCGCCGAAGGAATGCTTGTCATGGTGGAAAAGAAAGGCGCAGAAGGTGTCTCATGCGGGATTACTAACATTGAATACACAGAATTTAAAAAACGTGGCATCGAAGATGCCCCTACGACTCCTAACGGCAAATATTCCCTCTTTCCAAGCAACACAAACATTTTGTTTGTCGACCTTCAAAAAATGCGAGAAAAGGCACAAAATGCTCCCATCCCTGGAATGCTCATCAACATGAAGAGTACTGTGCTTTACACAGATGCAGAAGGCGAAAAAAGAGAAATAAAAGGCGGTCGTCTAGAATCAACGATGCAAAATGTGGCCGATTTTCTGACCGATTCTTTTCCAAAACCCCTTGAAAAGGGCGAACAAAATAAACTTCAAACCTTCGTCACCTACAACACGCGCCGCAAAACCAGCGCCTTCACAAAAAGTCTCTACAAAAAAGGAGAATCCGCAATTGGTACCCCTGAGGGCGCTTTTTATGAACGCATGCATAATGCCTACGATCTTTTAAAAAATTATTGCAACGTAGAGGTTCCAAAAGTTCAAGAAGAAGATGAATTTTTGAGAGAGGGTCCTTCCTTTATCTTCGAATACCATCCCGGCTTAGGGCCTTTATTCGAAGTGATCGGTCAAAAAATCCAGGGAGGAAAATTTGAAAAAGGAGCAGAGCTACAGCTTGAGCTCTCCGAAGTCCACATAGAAAGCCTTATCCTGGATGGTAGTCTTATTATCAAAGCCGACTCGCCCCTCGGCAAAAAAGACGAAAAAGGCACTATTTCCTACCAAAATCAAGGAGGACGTTGCCTCCTCAAAAATATCAGAGTCCGCAATAGGGGAATCGATTCCAAAGCCGAAAACTGCTATTGGAGCGGAAAAATTGCACGACGAGAAGCTTTAGAGGTTTTTTTAGAAGGAAATGCGGAATTTATAGCCGAAAATGTGGTGTTTAATGGCAATATCACCATTAAAGTGCCAGATGGATGGTGCTGGACAGCAAAAAATGAGGGAAAAGAGGTCGTTTTTGACAAAAAAAAGGTGGAAAGTTCTTCTTGGAAGTGGTCATATGACTTTGAGTCCTATCAGATTATATTAGAATTAAAATAATTAATTTATTAATATAGTCTTTGCAAATAATTTATCGCCTTTTAACATTTATATTTTATAATTATATTATATAAATTAAAAAGGTTGTTTGTAATGGCAGTTTCTTCAATCACACCAGGTGTGGCTAGCTATGGAAGTATCACTTCTTGCAGCGGTGCGGTCTATGACGCTACCCACCGAATTTCAACAAATCCAGACGATTTAGGAAATAAATCCCTAGACTCTTGGAGGTGGAAAAAATTTAAAGACTACGGCCGTCAAGCAATGGTCGGAGTTTACCTCACGTTTTTGACTAACGGGGTTTTGACAAACATCAACAACACGGTCTCCGCCTTTTTCCGTAACTCCGAGTTTATGCGCGAATTAACCACCGCCATAAAAGACGTTTTGTTTGTGGTGGAATTTGGACAGCTCTTATTGGTTCCGTCTGCTCTCTATACAATTGGATGTGACATTTATGGACTAGTTAAAGGCGAAATTACCAAGGGCGATTTTTTGGTTAGCCTTGGTCAAAATATGAGCTTTCTTGCCTTTTCGGTCGTTACCCTTTTAAAAATGTTAGTAAGAATTGGTGCGATCCCTCTTGCAGCTTTAAAATATATTACTCCTTTTGGATTGGTCGGGGTGATCTTACACGGGATCAACGTTGTTGCAGGGATTAAAGCATGGATAGAAAACAATGCGTTAGATACTAAATTTGAGAACCTTATTGGCGATGTTGGATGTGATTTTTCAGTTGAAGATATAGCTCAATACCGAACGTTTTTTGAGTATGTTGCGAAGGAAGAGACGATGAACGATCAGTCGATTGCAAAGCATTTCGGCGTAGAAGCAAATAGTTTACGCGAGAGAGTAAACAGCGTGGCGATTGGTGCATTAAACATATTGCAAAACAATAGTGCCTCACCGCTAGAAAAGATAGCGGCGAAAGGCAGAGTTTTACAATGCCGAAATGCGTTACGTGGACGTGTAAAATCGAGTATCGTGGTGAATACACTCTCGATTATCAACGGAACAGTGGGAGCGGTTGTAGGTAGTCTTCTATTCGCTTCTCCCTATATCATTGCTGCATGTCCTCTTGCTGTGACGATTGTCCCAGTTATCCTTTCTGTCAGCATGACAAATGCTTGTGTATCGCTGGGACGATTCCTCTACCAAAGAGCAAAGCATAATGAGTTCAAAAACTCTATTTTATTTGCTGAAGATGTGATTTCAAAGACCAAGAATACAGCAACTAGTACCCAAGTTGCTGCTCTCTATCATTAAATTTAATTATTCGTAATCGGTCACGGGGGACATCACTTAAGGCGTGGGCATTGTTTTTATGCATTCATCGCGGCAGCGCATACGCGTCAAGCTAAAAACTCATAAATCTTTTATACAA
>CAYIYO010000009.1:0-48225 GCA_964367715.1 uncultured bacterium | reverse complement strand
GAACAGGCACAATCACTAACGACGATACACAACCTACGATCACAATCACCGGCAATAGCCAAAACGAAGGCAATAGCGGCTCTACAAACATGGTATTTACCGTCACATTAAGCAATGCTAGCTACCAAACCATCACCGTCGATTACAACACAGCAGATGGCACTGCAACTGTCGCTAACAGCGATTACACAGCCACCTCTGGTACATTAACATTTGCTCCAGATGTCATTAGCCAAACAATCACCGTCGCGATCATCGGCGATACAGTCTTCGAAAACACAGAAATCTTCAATGTAAACCTCTCTACACCTGGAAATGCATTAATCACAACAGGAGTCGCAACAGGAACAATCGTTAACGACGAAGGCACTCCTACTATTTCCTTTGTCAATAACGACAATGGCGCGACTGGAGGCTCTGCTTCTGCCCTTGAAGGCAACAGTGGCTTAACCCCTATCATCTTTAAAGTCGTTTTAAGCAATCCAAGCAACGAAGACATTACAATTAGCTACTCTACGGCCGATGGCACAGCTACCCTTGCTGACAGCGATTATGTACAAGCAACAGGCACGGTAACGATCCTCGCCGGCCAAACCGAAGCCCTTATCACGATTAATGCTGTTGGAGGCACAAAATTTGAAGTCGATGAGACCTTCACATTAAATGCTACCGTCACAAGTGGTAATGTGACAGGAAACGCCTCTTTCGTTGGGACAGCGACTATCCTTAACGACGACTCAGAACCTACGATCACAATCACTGGCAGCAGCCAAAACGAAGGCAATAGCGGTGCTACAAACATGGTATTTACCGTTACATTAAGTAATGCCAGCTACCAAACGATCACCGTCGATTACAATACGACCGACGGAACAGCAACTGTCGCCAATAGTGACTATACAGCTACCTCTGGCACTCTAACCTTTGCTCCTGGCGAGACCAGTCAAACAATCAATGTCGTAGTCATCGGCGATACCACCTTTGAAAACATAGAATCCTTTACTGTAAACCTCTCTACACCTGTAAACGCAACAGTTACAACAGCAGTCGCAATAGGAACAATCGTTAATGACGACGGGACTCCTACCATTTCCTTTGTCAATAACGACAATGGCGCGACTGTAGGCTCTGCTTCTACCCTTGAAGGCAACAGCGGTTTAACTCCTCTCGTCTTTAAAGTCGTTTTAAGTAATCCAAGCAGCGAAGACATCACTTTTAGTTACTCTACAGTAGACGGAACAGCAACGCTTGCAGACAACGACTACTTACAAGCAACAGGAACCCTTACGATTGCTGCAGGTAGCACCGAAGGCTTTATTACGGTCCAAGTTATTGAGGATACGAAGTTTGAATTAAATGAAACATTCACATTAAATGCAGTCGTCACAAGTGGAAATGTCTCTGGAAACAATTCATTTACAGGAACGGGAACAATCCTTAACGATGACTCTCCTCCAACAATGACTATATTAGAAGGTAGCAATACTGTCTCTGCAGCAGTCTCAATTGTAGAGGGTAATAGTGGTCTTACAGTCATGGAATTTCATGTAAAAATCGATCACGCCACTTACGAAGATCTATCCTTTACACTAACGACAATTAACGGAACAGGCATTTCTCCTGCAACCCTAATCGATCAAGACTACTTAAACGCAAGCATCACTTCTTCTCATCACTTCGTCCTGTTGAGCGGAGAAACGGAAGCCGTCTTCAATATCTATATTTCAGGCGACACCAATGTTGAAGCAAATGAAACTCTTGGTGTCAACGTCAACCTTGATGGAAGCTCTTCTATACTGGGTGCCCGCTCTGCAAACTTCAATATTATCATTCTAAATGATGACGTTGCGACTCCACCAGCAATCACAACAATCAATACTCCCTACATCATCCCTCCTACCTCTTCTGCTTTATTTACTGTGACCCGTGCAAGTTATTCTCCAATGGAAACCACTACTTATCTTAACTCGAACTCGAATCGTGAATTCTTCACTTCTCCTACAAGCTACACAGCTTTAATTGATTTCTTACCTGATATCGTTATCACCTCTTTCAATCTCATCAGCAAAGATGAAGCAGGGGAAATCAGTGGTCAATTTAAAATCTTCTTAACTGCACAGCCAAAAGCTCCGGTCGTTATCGAATTAAAAGGATCTAACCTTCCTGAAAATGCAATTTCTCCACAAATTATCACATTTACTCCTGAAAATTGGAATCTCCCTCAAACAATTGATGTCGATATGAATAAGATTACAATTGACCCTTCCTTAAAACTCCAAGTCATCACCGAACCTGCACAGAGTGCCGACCCTTACTACGAGGGATATAAACCTAAAGACGTTGAAGTTGTCCCACCGCCCGATATAGAAAATAAATAAGTTAAAATAAAAGTATCCACAGCTCAACAGTAAATACAAGCCATGCGCACGCAAACAAACCTAATAGCACAGAACGTCCTCCACCTAACTGTGGCTTCCATCCTCCCCTTGTTTCTGCCTTGAACACATAGCGTGCCATCCATACCATGGCAAGAGGAATAATTCCATTAAGTAGTGCCTCGCCAATCCCTCCGGCTAAGCCTAATGCGGAAAGAAAAATATCCGGATAGAGCATTGCAAAAGCTAAAGAAGGGAGTATCGACAAAACGACTAATCCTAGCCTTGCAAAGCCACGAGCAGAGATTCTAAAGCTATCTGCATAGAAATCTACTAAAGAAAGAGATACTCCTAATAAGGAGGTAGCAATCGCAAAAAAAGCGAATCCTTTCGCATAAAAAATTGCGACAGAAGAAATTCCTGTGTGATTTCCGATAATTTCTGTGACCGGAACATTCGCTGCGAGCCCCTCTTGAATGCTTTCAAGAGAAAGCGTTCCAATGATTACCCATTGCCATACCATGAACAGCGCGTAAGCGAGCACAGTCCCTAAGATAATTGATTGTCGAAGCGCAATACGGTCACGACGCAATAATGTGCATAAAGAAGGGACAATATTGTGGTAGCCAAATGCGCTAAACAGAACAGGTGTTGCTAGTAACGCTAATGACCAGTCG
Organism: uncultured bacterium; assembly: GCA_964367715.1. Taxonomy (GTDB): domain Bacteria; phylum Chlamydiota; class Chlamydiia; order Chlamydiales; family Criblamydiaceae; genus CAYIYO01. Next base: position 45,173 of record CAYIYO010000009.1, on the reverse strand, counting down.
CCATGCACCAAATTTTCCTCTTCAATTTGCGGAACCCACAACAAGGTCAACGCAAAGAAACAAAGAAACATTCCGATAGAAAGCCAAGAATTGATTAAAGACACCCCATGTGTGCCCCACATGAGAGCCAAAGCAAAAAAAGAAGCAAAGCCCGCCAAAAGAAATTCTTCGGAGACAGCTACCCCGCTAACAGAATAAACGATTGCTGCTAACATGGGACTAATCCCTGAAAAGTACGCCACTAAAAGACTACAATACAAGAAAATGAAGCAAGCTGCGACCGGAACCTTAAAGCGTTCGCCTAGAAAATGGCGTGTTAAAGAAAGATAGTTTGCCCCGTCTGGAAGGATAAGGCAAACTTCTAACAAACACAAACCAGTAAAAAGCATAAAAAGCCATACTGCCGTCGTAACGACAAAGGCAGAGCCAAACCCTGCAACGCCCGTCAGTAGCGGCATTCCTAGCATTCCCGCCCCAATTGCCGTTCCGGCAACAAGGAGCGCACACCGAAAGATTTCAATAAACTTAGTGTGACTGGTTTTTGTGTTCATTTTCATGCGCGAATGAGTTCCTCTATCTTGGATTTAATTTCAAAGATCTCGTCTTTAACAGAATTTAATGATCCTTGTCCCGCTTCCATCTTCTTTGCTTCTTGAAGACGGCTAACAAAATGGTTCACAATCTGTAATGTACTTTCGACATCAGAGATAAAGCGAAACTCTTCATTATCTACACGACGAACGATATTGGAAAACAATACTTTGTTTGTTCCTTGCGCCAACACATCAGAAGTCAAAAAGCTGACAAATTCCCCACGATCATGAACTTCACGCGAAAGTCTCACTTGTAATCCGTATTGATCAACTATTTGTTGAAGAAGGTCTCCCTTAACTTTAGAAGATAAAGCAGGTGTGACAGTTCCTGTAAAAAAAGATTCCATTAATCCTTTCAATGTTTCTTCATTACGATCAGAAAATCCCATTAATGCGTTTTGTACTTCGCGGTACGTTGATCGTGTAATGCTAAACGAAAATACGCGCTTAAACATATTGTGCATCTGTGACGTTTTAAATTCGTCGAACATAAAATCTCCTATTTAACGGCAAAAAAAATTATACTCCATAGCAAACGCGCAGAGAGATATGAAAAATATAATTAAAGAATAGATTTCTTCCTAGAAGAAACGTCAAGAGTCAAAAAGATGCCCCTTGATCTGCTCGTGATCCATTTCCGTCGCATCTTTATTTACCTCGCCTACAACTAAAGCAGCTGTATGTGTATCCATCTCTCGACGTAGCATTCCCAAAAAGGAGGGACCTGCCATCAAGTAGAGTTGACTAAAGCTTCCTTTTTTTCTTTCTGCATCGAGATAACGTCCTAATTCCCGCGCAAAAATCTCAAACTCTAGGTGTTGTGGAGAAGATGCGGGCTCCATCGAATGCCGCGTGACAGCACCTTTTCGCTCAGAGGCTTTCCCAGGTCTGGAGGAAACTAACTCGCTATCATGAAGACGGCTTTCCGGATGCTCAAGCACCTGCAACTCAACTAACGAGCGGTTCTTCTCTAACCGATAAATCTTTGCATATGCGGAATTTGCTGTAATAATCCATATGGCTTTTTCCATGATAATACCCCTTATTTTCCTTCTACTCTCTTATTATTTTTCATACTATAATTCATATATAAAAAACAGAAATAATAGAGACAATTAATAATTACATTCCTTATTGACTTTATTCTTCATTCTACAATAAAAAAATGAAATGGATATGGAACATAAAAGCCTTGAAATTGTCACTATTTTAACCGTTGGATTCGGCCTCGCAGGCATTTTAGCCTATATTGCACGCCGTTTAAAACTCCCTACCATCTTGGGTTACCTTCTGGCAGGGTATATCATTGGACCCTTCTCCCCTGGATACGTGGCTAATCTCGAAATTGCCGAACAACTTGCAGAGATAGGGGTGGTTTTAATGCTTTTTGGAGTGGGCCTTCATTTTAAGCTCGAAGATCTCATCAGCGTCCAAAAGATAGCGATCCCTGGCGCAACCATTCAAACGCTCCTAGCAACCGTTGCAACAGCCTTAATCATCTACTTTTTAGGGGGAACAGTCGAGTCTGGGATTATTCTTGGGCTCGCGATTGGTGTGGCTAGTACCGTTGTCCTGATTCGCGTGTTGACTGACCACCACCTGTTAAATACTAAAGAAGGGCATATCGCTGTTGGCTGGCTAGTGATTGAGGATATTTTCACTGTTATTATCCTGATTTTACTCCCCCTATTTGCCACTCTTTCCACTCAAGAAGAACTTTCCATTCAGCTTCTAGTATGGACGATTGGCTTGGTATTAGTGAAATTTATTGTCCTTGCCCTATGCATGTTCACCTGGGGGCATAAAGTTGTTAATTACATTTTAATCAATGTCGTCCGCTTACGATCGCAAGAGCTTTTTACGTTAACCGTCATCGCGTTACTATTTATCATTGCTGCTGGCTCTACAGCGCTTTTTGGAACTTCAATCGCATTAGGAGCATTTATCGCAGGAATGGTGATTGGAAAAACCAGCGTTAAGCACCAAGCGACAGCCAACGCGCTTCCGCTGAAAGATCTTTTTGCCGTTATCTTCTTTCTTTCCGTTGGTATGCTATTTAATCCTAATGCAATTGTGGAGCACTTTCTCTTATTTTCTGGAATCCTCTTTGTTGTAATAGCCGTGAAGCCGCTTTCAGCCTTCTTCATCACCCTCTTTTTTAAACAAAGCTACAAAACTTCGCTAACCGTCGCGCTTGCCCTGGCACAAATTGGGGAATTTTCCTTTATCCTTGCTGAGGAGGCAATGAACCTTAAATTAATTCCTGAAGAAGGCTTTGATATCCTCGTCGCTGTCGCTCTTGTTTCCATCTCAATCAACCCCCTTCTTTTCCAATATCTTGACTTCTTCGAATCCTTTTTAAGAAAATGTAAATACCTGGTCTCTCCTTCGGTAGCCCCGATTAAAATCAAAACGGAAGGAACAAATCAAATTAAAGTCATTATTGTAGGATATGGGCCAATCGGAAAAAAAATTGCGCACATTGCACACAAGAATGGATACACCCCTATTATCATCGAAAACAATATTGACACCGTTTCAGACATAGAAAATCCCTTTTCGATTTTATTTGGTAACGCAGTCGACTCCACAATTTTAGAGGAAGCCCATCTTCGTGAGGCACGCTATTTGTTTATTACGATTCCCGCTATGGAAGCCACGATGGGCATCATCGACACCGCGCGACAAACTAATCCTAAAATCCAAATCATCGCACGCATTGCCTACATTAGCGAAGAGCAGACGATGGACGCACTAAAAGTACGCCATATCTGCTCTGAAAAAGAAGCGCTTGAAGAGTTCAAAGTCCTTACACAGGAACTTCTCATCCCAACTTAATGATTAAGAAAATAACAAGGCAGTGCTTATGTCTCAACGATGGAGAAACGCTCTTCATTTCGGGCGGCAATAGATAGAATCGGAAGAGAGAGGATTCGAACCTCCGTTACCTTGCGGTAAATCTGTTTTCGAGACAGACGCATTCGGCCACTCTGCCACTCTTCCTTGGAAAATAAGGTGATTTTGACTTTTTCAGCACTTAAAATCAATAGTATTTTTTAAATAAATAACTTTATATGTTTATTGATTCTTAATATAGATTACTCTATAATTATACAATAGATCAATAACAAGGATTAATATGCCAAAAGGCGACACAATCGGCCGCTACGATTCGTCTCTCGACAAATTTTCACTCAACACTCCCTCACGCCCTTCTCCCCTTCCAAAATTTTCTCCTAACACACAAAAAGACTCCCTAAGTGTCGCAAAAAATAGCGTCGGCAAACAACCCACAATTACTGCCAAGCCCTCAGGCACGGCAGTTCACACTCCCGTCATTGCCCGCGCCGGAAAATTTGTTTTTTTAGCCGTCGCACTTCCCCCTTATCTTCTTTTTTACACCTTACCAAAATGGGTGATACAGCAGGCTATTCCTTTTCTTTTAGACCCCCTTGCTACGGTTTATCAGTATACCCTTCAACACTTTAGCAAAGTCTATCAACTCATTCACCAAACAGTCAGCCAAGTCTTCCGTGCAGTCAACAAACGCATTAACTGGGCGCTAAAAGGCCTAAAAGATATCAGTACGTCGGTCTACAATCCTATTCGAAAAAAAACGACTCAAGGGTACAACTTTCTAAAAAAACAACACCAAAGCTTTCGTACTTTTTTATTAGCTCCGCTCAAAACAACAAAAGCAGCCCTCTTCTCACTTTGGAAAAGATTCTCCTCTTTTCTCCGCTGCCTATACAAAAAAATCATCTCGTTTTTTCTAAGACTAATCGAAACGCTTTATGCGCCGTTGAAAAAATTAATTAATAGAACAATCGATGGAATCGCTCATTTAAAACGTTCAATTTTATCGCGCATAGAGGTCCTTAAGTCTCACATTACCCTTTTACGCAAACTCCCGCAAAATCTATACATGAAGGCACTATCCGTGCCTCACGCTCTTTTTGCTAAACTCCCCCTTGCCCGCCCCTCTTTCAAAACCATTGTTAACTTTTTCCAAATAAAAGCAAAGGCAGCAAGGCACACCTTTGCAACCATAAAAAATAAGTATCAAAACACACAAGTCCGGGCAAAAGCATTCTTATTGTCGATTCACAACCGCATTCAAGACGCTCTGATGTTCTTTAAACACTACTTCAAAGACCTCTATCGTCAACCCAAATCCTTCAAAGAAGAATCTGTTAAATGGATCTACCGGGCCCTGCCAATTATTCCAATTTTCCTTATCATTACAAAATGGACCACACAAAAAACCTTTTGGATGATAAATAATTTTTTTATTCAATCAAAAAAGGCACTCTCCCCTCTTTTAACTCCTCTTCTCAACAAAGCAAAAGCAGTCTCCACATTTTTATCTCAACAAAAAAATAAACTTTCTGCTTTTAGAAAAAAAGTTACCGCACGCGTCGCACCCTACCAACATGCGCTATCAAAAAGAGTCGTCAAGGCTGCATCTACAGTCGAAAAAAAATCAAAACATGTTATTTCTTTGTGCCGATTTTCTCTTCAATTTTGGATTTCTCAAACGCGAGAAACCGCCTCTGCCATAGAGAAAAAAATCGGTACTGAAAAAAAATAACATTTTCTCTTGAATCAAAAATCCCGCTTTTGCTATAAATTGACCTTCAACGAAGCCAACCCCATAATGCTGGCATAGCTCAGTTGGTAGAGCATCCGATTTGTAATCGGACGGTCGTGAGTTCGAATCTTACTGCCAGCACCATTTTTCTTCACTTCTGGGGGTGTCGCATAGCGGCAATTGCAAGGGACTGTAAATCCCTCGACTCACGTCTCCGCTGGTTCGAGTCCAGCCACCCCCACACTTATCCTAGAACACGTTTTTCACCCTTTCACCAACACCCCCCAAAACCCTCTTTTACGCAAATTTTACGCACTTGACTGCAGCAATTCAGCGCAATCCAACCCCCTACTCTTCTATTTTTCACCCAATCCGCTTCACATCCTTAGTTTTTCCAGTGTGATTAGTGTGATCGCCTCTGAACCACCATTCTTTTTGAAAAATTTTGTTTATGTGATCGGTGTGATCAAAAACCATCATATTTTTCTTCAAGTGCGTAAAATTTGCGTAAATTCGATAAATACAACACTGCAATACCTACTCAAATACTCGCATGAGATCGATTTTGCAATAGAAGTTAAGGGACTAACAATCCCTTGTTCCACTTTATTGCACATTGCGCTAGACTATTTTGGACTATTTAGGAGGATAGATGGGTACAATACGTGAATACAAAAAAAGTGATGGGTCGGTTTCCTACCACGCCGAAGTCCGCTTGCGGGGTCATCCACAAGAAAGAGAAACTTTCCGCACACGAGGCCAGGCAAAAAAATGGGTCCAGGATACCGAATCCGCAATTCGCGATGGACGCCACTCTAAAACCGCGGAGGCCAAACGCCACACATTAGGCGAACTGATTGACCGCTTTATTACCCAATGGCTACCCAAATATCCCAAAGGACAAGCAAAACAGGCTGCTCTACTCACTTGGTGGAAAAATCGTCTAGGCCATCTAGTTTTGGCAGATTTGACACCAAATATGATCGCTGAAGCACGCGATTCGCTCTTGGTAGAACACACCAAACGCAAACAATTACGCAGCCCATCAACAGTAAATCGATATCTAGCCTCATTATCCAAAGCTTTCTCTGTTGCTGTCAAAGAATGGGGATGGCTCGATGATTCACCGATGCGAAAGGTCTCCAAACCAAGCGAAGCACCCGGACGCGACCGCTTTCTCAGTATCGAAGAAAAGGAGCGATTACTAGCCGCATGCAAAGAGTCGGCCAATCCCAGCCTTTATCCCCTTGTCAGCCTGTCAATTTTGACAGCAATGCGATTTGGTGAACTAACAAAGTTGAAATGGGAAGATGTCGATTTTGCAATACGCTCAATCACACTGCTTGAGACAAAAAATGGTGATCGACGTATTTTACCCCTAACAGATGCCGTAAAGTCCACCCTAAAAAAATGCCCCTCTTATACACCTAATGCTTCAGGATTAATTTTCCGTTCACATAGACCAAACAATCGTTCAGGAACCGTTTCTATCAGATCAGCTTTTGAAAAAGCGTTGCAAGTAGCAAATATAAAGGGCTTCCGCTGGCATGACCTTAGACACACCGCAGCATCGTATTTAGCCATGAACGGAGCTACACAAGGGGAATTAATGGCAATTTTAGGACACCGCTCCCCTCACATGACAAAGCGTTATAGTCACTACAGCCAAAAGCACTTATCAATTCTCATGGAAAAAACCTCACTAAAACTTCTGGAAAACCAATGATTAAAAAAAATGAAAAATTTAAATTATTAGATTTAGAAATCGAGCTACTAAGGTTGTGCAATACCGAATTTGGTTTTTTTCAAAGATTCGTCAATAAAACAATTCCTTTGCTTAAAAGAATGTTTCCTAATCAGACTCAAGAGTGGGAAATAGATTTATTGAATGATTCTAGAAATATAAATGCGAATAACGAGCTTACAGAAGCATTTCTGACACTTTGGAAAACTGCAGCGATACGCCACGATACTTTTTTAAAGAGGCAATTGATTACTTTATTGAGATCAATACGTGGTCCAAGATTTGAATTTTTACAATCACTTATTCGAATCGCATATCCTCGATTGAAAGAATTGTATGTCTCAAACGTTTCCATCCCAGAGAAATTTCTTTTTTCAGCTAAAACTGAATTGATTGTAAAATTAGATTTTCAATGGCGCCAAGAGTACCTAAATTGTTCGACGCAATGGCGCATGTTTTGGCATGGTTTATCACAAAAAATACCTAAAAAATTTAAAGTCATCTCTAAAAAACAGCAGGAAACTAAGGCGGTTTTAAAAATTATTTCTAAATTAAATATATTACCAAATTCCATTGCACTAAAAAAACGCAACTACTCTAGCTACCCTCGCGCTTCTATAAGGCATGAAATGGAACATTTATTCGCACCAGCAGCTAGAATGTTATACTTATATTCTCCCCAACAATTTAATGCTGATCGAGAATGCTTACCCAAATTAATTTGGCTCAGTTTTCAAACCCTTTGTGATTGCTGGCACTTGCGCCATACAAATATATTTAACACTCCTTCATCTCGAATTAGAGATAAATCCAAAGATCTTGGACTGTTTGCAAATAAAAAGTACAACAATTTTTTACTCATTGCTGCAGCAGAGGACCTTTTGATGTTAGACAAAGGTAAAACACATCTAACATTCATTAGAGAAGAATATATGTCTTTGTTAATAAGACTTTCTTTAGAAATTCAAATTTCTTGCATCCTCCCTGATACTAAATTGGAAAATACCTCTTTCTTAAAAGATTTAAAGATGCCTCTTGAAGGTACGGATGAGTATATTTTTTGCGATTGGTATAGTGCTTGGTTAGAAAAAAACCAAAGCAAAAGTGCACATGAAAGATCCATAAAGAAAGCAATATCAGATTTTAAAAAAGGGACAGTAAAATTAAAGAAAGAGCGAGAAGATAGCACCTACAAAGAATGGATAAGAAAATATCGTAAAAGGAAAAGGGCTCAGCTCAGTAGAAGCATAAGTCCTACTATTGGCGGATAAATACCTAGCTCTTATCGCTGTAAAATAGTCAGAAAAAAAAGTTAGTGGTGAAAAAAAAAGTCAGTGATTTCAACCTGTTTTGCTCTGATAAAAAAGTTATGACTCATTTTTATCTCCCTCAACTAACCCTGAAATAATCAGGGAGTTGGAATAATCTGGAACAAACGACCACCAAGGGAGAGTCCAGATGGTAGAAGAAAATAGTCATAGACTGACAGAAAATAGAACGCTTTACACCGTTCATCAATTCATTACTAAGCTTAATGGATCATGGCCTTCAGAATCAGCTCTTCGAGCAATTATCCTTGATGCGTCTTGGGGAAAAAATAAATTCCAGACAGCATTCAAAAGGGTGAATAGGCGCGTTCTCGTCGATCCAGTTGAATTTTGGCAATGCGTCGATCGCATGCAGGAGGATAAAAAACATGCCTCCAATTGATGACTGGCGATGGCAAGAAGAGGAATATCTGAAAGAGGCTGCAAGACTCCATGATAGGTTCAGAACCGATCGAGAACCCAACGTAGATGATCTCGATAAAGCCACGGAAATGCATGAAGAATGGTGTCGATGTTACAACTATAAGGAGATTACATTCAAAGAATTTATAGAAATTGGAAAGAGCCTGCGGACTAGGCAGGCTCAATTAAAAACTCAAAGGACTTTGAAATGAATAATACCGCAATTGCTATCGAAAAACAAGAGAAAGAATTCATATCATCTGAGATGCGTGCTGCCGAATTGGAAAAGCTATGCACGGAAAAAATACAAGAAAAAGCACCCATTACTTACGCTCCACTGCCCTTACAAAGGGATACAGTTCCAGCAAAACCCTATCCATTTGATGCCTTAGGATTAATTGCTGGAGCGGCAGCTCGCCGCATTCATGAAGTCGTACAGGCGCCAGATGCTACATGCGGACAGAGCATTCTTGCAGTGCTTTCATTAGCATGCCAAGGGTTCATCGATGTAAAGATTGATGGGAGGGTGCATCCAACCTCTCTCTTTCTGCTGACTATTTCTGAAAGCGGGGAACGTAAAAGCGCTACGGATAAAATCGCTCTAAAGTCTATCTCTGATTGGCAAAGGATGCTTATTGAACAGCACAAGAACCAGTTAACAGTATACAAAAACCAACATGAAATTTGGAAGATGCGGCGTACTTCAATTATCCAAGAAGCAGCCAAAAATTCCGGCGCAGCGATATCTTCATTAGAGCTTGAACCCAATCCGCCATGTGAAGGTTTGATGTTATGCGAAGAACCAACTCTAGAAGGATTAGAACAACTACTAGAACGAGGGCAACCTAGTGCCGGGATTTTTTCCGATGAGGGAGGGCGCCTAGTCGGAGGTCATGCAATGAATGCTGATAACGCGTTAAAAACAGCCTGTGGATTATCAAACCTTTGGGATGGTAAACCGCTAACGCGCGTTCGTAAAGGCGAGGGGAGCAAAATTCATTATGGACGACGACTTTCTGTCCATTTAATGATACAGCCCATTGTTCTACTACAGCTGCTCAATAATGAGGTACTGATGGGTCAAGGCTTACTATCCCGTTGCTTATTTTCAGCGCCTGCACCAATCGCAGGGACGCGAATATATAAGGAAATTGATTTAAGCGTAGATCCTGCGATCCTAGCACTTTATCAACTGCTGAATAAAATTATGGATAGACCATTCCCCAAAAAAAGTTCCGGGAGTGAGAGCAGTACGGCATTTGGTCCTGGAGATTCTCTTGAACCCCAAACTGTGGTCTTAGATGGTCCAGCAAAAAAAAGATGGATTGAATTCCATAACACTACGGATAGCCGGATGATTGAGGACGGAAAATTTCATCCCATCAAACCCTTCGCCAGTAAGGCGTCGGAACAGGTTCTTCGCATTGCTGCAATATTTGCCTTTTCGGAGAGCATATTAGAGCTCGATTCTGAGGTGGAAATTAAAATAAGTCTTCAGCAATTGGAAAGAGCTATTACGCTTGTCGACTATTATCTTGATGAGGCGATTCGAATCCTGGGGAAAAACGGTGGCGACCCAGACATTTATCTGGCGGCGCAGGTCCTCGAATGGATTAGGCGCAATCGTCCTGATCAAATATTCCCAATAGCAGATGTATACCAGCGAGGTCCCCCTCAGATCCGCAATGCCAGAAAGGCAAAGAAAATCATACAAATTCTGAAGGATCATGAACATGTGATCGAGGTTGTGGATACAATGATAGGAGGTAAAAAAGTCCGCTCAGCGTGGCGCCTTGTAGTCGACAAAGAGAACAAATAAACGACGGGGTTGCTAAAGCTGCTAAAACAGCTAAAAAAAACGGTATCCACTGAAGATGAGAGCTTTATCAAGTGCCAATTAACGCTAAAGTTTTGCTAGAGAAATGCTAAAAACCCTTACGTTTTATTCCGTGCGCACTTTTAGCAGCTGTTTAGCACACATTTAGCAACACACATTTCGAACTAACACACCTATTTTTAATAACATAGGATGACTTTAGCAAAATTAGCAACTTTAGCAATACTTAAGACAATGGGAGAATTCCATGACATTACTTGAGCTAGCACAAGACTTAGGTCTTGATCCAAAAAAAACCTCAAATTCCAAGGGTGGGGAGTATCATAGCCCTTGCCCGGGTTGCGGTGAGGGTGCGGATCGATTTATGATTTGGCCAGAGCTTAATCGTTACTGGTGCCGTCGATGTGATACAAATGGCGATGCCATTCAATTCTGTCGCGATTTCATGAAGTTGTCCTATCATGAAGCTCGCCAAAGAATTAACGGCACCTCCCATCTGCCTAGCCTCTATCAAATAAGACAACCCATCACAGAGAAGCTCGTAGTTGCACAAGACCCTCCCAAAATTTGGCAAGAGAAAGCATCAACCCTTCTTGAATGGTCACACAAGCAACTTATCCGATCCCCTTCAGCGATGGATGAGCTGCATCAGAGAGGATTCAATATGCATACAATTAGTCGATTTAAATTAGGCTACTCGATAAATCCCTCATCAAAATCACAGGATTTTTTTCGAGATCGATCCGAATGGGGGCTCCCTCCTGAAAATAAGGTAGACGGCAGCGCAAAAAAACTTTGGCTTCCTTCTGGGGTTGTAATCCCAACAATGTGTGATGATGGAAGCGTCTGTAAACTAAAAGTAAGGCGGCAGAAATGGCACAAAGACGATGTCCTCCCAAAATACGTTGAAATTTCGGGATCGAAAGCTTGCCCATCAATATATGGTAACATTACAAATCAAGTCGCTGTCGTTGTAGAGGCCGAGCTCGATGCGATGCTAATCCAACAAGAAGCTCAAGATGTCTGCTGTAGTATGGCGCTTGGCGGAGCGACAAAAAAACCAGATTTTTTTACAGATCACTTGTTGAGAAAATTCTCATTAATTTTATGGTGCCTTGATAATGATGAAGCTGGAAAAAAAGCTGCTTTGTGGTGGCGTGAAACCTACCCTCACCTAAGATTTTGGCCTGTACCGATCGGCAAAAGTCCCGGCGACGCCTTCCAATATCATGGAATAAACCTTCGTGACTGGATTCTACAAGGAATTGAACATTATTCTAAAACCAAAGCACTATTTGAAAATTTAAATTAAGAGGTATTCACTGTGGGTAAAACGAAATCGCGAGAAGATATGTACTTCCCAATTCCAAAAGACGTCTCTTTATCGCAACCAAATGACCTCACTAGCGATCCGAAGCTAAGCAAACAGATCGTCAGACAAACTCTCAAAGCTGCCTATCGAATTGATACACCCTCCCCTCCGGGTCCCTGGCATCCTGATCATGGCAAGACACCTTCACCATTAGTTTCGGAGGAACAGGTCCTGCATGTGACCAGCCTTTTTCAGGCAATTCAACCAACAAACGCCGTGGAAAGCGCTTTGGCAGCCCAATTCATTGCTTGCCATACTTATGGGATGCGGGAATTTACCAAGAGTTCTACGAAATGGGCTCTTCATCTATTTGACAATAGTCACAAGGCGCTAGATACCTTGCAAAAATATCGTAACAAGGGCCAGCAACAAATTAACGTTCATTACAACGTCAATCAAGTGAATATCAAACAAGCAGGGCTAGATATAAAGCCGGAAATTATAGATATTGAAGAGTCAAAATGAAGGAGACACAAAGGCGTATGGCTCAGTACCAAAAAACTACAGATTCCCCCGTCACGATCCCAAGCTCAATAGCTCCACTAGTCGAAATCTTTTCGGTTGAATCGGAGACGGCAGCTAAAGAATTAATTGCACAAGTTGTCACCGCAATTTACCATCAAGGAGAATATGATTATTCTTGTCGATCACGTCCCGTTTTAAAAACTGAAGTGGATGAAGTGTATGGGTTAATGAAAGCAATAAAGCCTTTGGATATTTTAGAAACCATTTGTGCCGCTCAGATCATTACTGGACATATGTTGGGGATGAAAAAGCTCGCTCAGTGTTGTAATGATGACCAGAGGTTAGCTTTAAAATTGCTTCGCTTATCCAACGATGCAATGGAGCGTTTGGAAAGAAAGCGCAAAGGCAATCATCAAAATATTAATGTCACCTACAATAACCACGCTCCATCCAAACAGGCGTTGATAGCCTCTTCGAACATTCAGGAGTGATCATGGCTTTCGATTTCAAAGGAATTAAGCGTTGCGGAGCGCGCTGTCGCACAAAAGGTGGAGCCCCCTGTCTTGGTCCGGCGATGAAAAATGGTCGATGCCGGATGCATGGTGGGGTATTTTCACGGCTCGAAAAGCATGGGAGATCCACGCTCAAGGCCAAGGCCGAGCGAAAGCAAGAACGAGCCTTTCTAAAGGAAATGAAGGAATTAAATGCGGAGCTAGAGACTTTGATGAGCGACAGTTCAACACCAAATGAGAGACCAAACAACCTATCTGATGCTGAAATTTACCAGTTTTTTGAGGCCTTGCTGGACGAGTGTACAGAAGAAGGAGTTTATTCAGTCATCGAGACAGCTGCAAAAATGGGGGTCGCCTATGACAAGGTTAAGGAGTGGGCCAATCGAAACGAGGACTGGCAGTACTACTTAGAAGTGTGCCGCTGCCATTGTGCGTGTCACGCGCAGCACGATTGGGGGGATTTTAAGCTGCCTGATGATCTCGGTATCAAGTACTGCTTGGAGAACGACGATGAATTTGTAGAGCATTTTCAAAAGCGCGAATTGTGAAAGCATCATCATTCTTCCGTTAAGATCGCTGGAATAATATGCTTGTCGTAGACATTATTTAATAATTCCTGTTAGTATTCCTTTATTATTTGTTCAAAAAATGGCTTAGAGAGGATCGAACGGTGGATTATAAAATACTTCAACAACAATTTGATGCTATTGCCGAGGAAATGGATGCGGATATTATTGTATTTAGCGGTCCGATTAAATCGCCATACGATGATTATTTTATAGATGAGTGTCGGTGCAAAAAAATCCGGAAAAATGTACTACTCGTTTTCACTTCACATCCCTAACTTTTCTTGTGTGATAGGTGTGATTAGTGTTATCCCCTCCGAACCCCTATTCTTTTTGAAAAATTTTGTTTATGTGATTGGTGTGATCAAAAAACCTTATACTTTTCTTCAATTGCGTAAAATTTGCGTAAATTCGACAAATACAATGAAGACCAAAAAGATTAGAAACGGTTATTTATTAAAGGATTTGTCCTGATGCTCAGTCAAAAATACATTTCTTATTCACTCAATTTGTGTTGATTAAATCTCTATCTAAAGTCTCGGGGAGTGGGGGAGAAGATGTATTTTTAATCATTTGCTAACCTCAAACTATTTATGATAACAATCACAGTGACTCCAACATCAGCAAAAATGGCTAATGCTAAATTGCTCATTCCAAACAATGCTAATGAGATGAAAATGAGCTTTATCGCTATGGCTAAAAATATATTCAAACGAATTGTTTGGAGTGTTTTTCTACCTAACTTAATTAAGAATGGGATTCTGTTTAAGTAATCGCTAAGAATGACAATGGAAGCTGCTTCAATAGCTGTATCACTTCCCAATTCGCTCATTGTAATACCTACACTAGAAAGAGCTAAGGCAGGAGCATCATTAATTCCATCTCCTACCATGGCAACAGATTTATACTTTTCTAAAAGTTTTTGTATTTCTTTAGCTTTGCCTTCAGGAAGAAGGCCGGCCTTCACATCGGTAATATCTATCATTTTTGCGATTGATTGGGCAGATATTAGATTGTCACCTGTTAACATCACGGGAGTGATTCCAAGATTTTTAATCTCTAGAATGACTTGTTTACTCTCTGGGCGAACCTCATCCAAAAGCCCTATTAATCCTTCTACTTCTTTGTGAGTACAAATAATGATGGCTGTTTTTCCCTCATTTTGTAATAAATCGATTTTTTGGATAACTTCTTGAGGGACATGGTGTTCTTCTAGAATGAATTCGAGTTTCCCCAAGCAATGGTGCTTATCTTCGCATACCAAACAATCCGCTTGAGCTCCTTTTCCGATCTTGATTTGAAAATTTTCTATAGCATGTAGAACATATTTTTCTTCTTTAGCTGCTTTAACAATACTTTTTGCAAGGGGATGTTCCGATTGAATTTCAATACCGGCAGCGCAACTTAGAAGATGCTCTTTTGTATGAGACCCAAAAGGAATTATATCCGTAACAATAGGATTTCCAAAAGTAAGAGTCCTTGTTTTATCTAAAGCAATTGCCTTGATTTTACCAATAGCTTCTAAGTACCGACCTCCTTTAATCAAAATGCCCTTGCTAGCTGCATTGCCAAGCGCTGAATAGATAGATACAGGTGTAGATATAACTAAAGCGCATGGACAAGCAATCACAAGTAAAGTTAAGGCATTCTCAAAGCTCTGATTAAAAGGCGTTAAGAAGAAATATGGGGGGAAAATCATCCATAAAAATGCCAAGAGAATAACAGAAGGAGTATAGTAACTTGAAAAAGTTTCAATAAATTTCTGGGTGTGCGCCTTAGCTTGAAAAGCTTGAAGAGTGATCTCCTGAATCTTTGCTAATGTGCTATCCTTTTCAAGTTTAGTCACTTTAACTTCAATATACCCCTGCTTATTTAAGGTTCCAGCAAAAACAAAATCACCTACCATTTTGTCTTTTGCAATAGGCTCTCCTGTAATAGTCGCTTCATCAACCGACGTATATCCAAAAAGAACTTCACCATCTAAAGGGATCATTTCTCCAGGTTTTATCACTAACACATCATCAATCTTCACTTGACTTACAGGGATAGAAAAGTCCCTCCCTTTAACAAAAGCAACCTTAGGGATTTTTTCCGCTAGACTGCTAAGAGATATTTTACTTTGCTGTATTCCAAGATCTTCAAGTTTTTCGGCAAGGTTGTACAAAACAATAACAATTGCAGCCTCTTCGTATTTTTCTAAGTAGAAAGCTCCAATTACAGCAATTGTCATTAGAAAATTGATACTTTTGAAATTCAGCTGAAATAAAGCCTGAAACCCTTCCAGTAAGGTATGATGGCCAATGAGAAGAATTATAGCCAAAAAAAAGGGAAAGGCAATTACTTGAGGTAAACTCCAGCCAGATAATGCGAAAATCTCAAACACTCCAACTAATACTAAAGAGAAGATAAGCCATCGAAATTTGACATCTTTAGGAATTTTCATGTGGACTTACCATTTTCATTAAAAGTTAAATATTTACTTTTCTTAAAGTGAGACGGAGAGAAGGTGTGATAAAGAGCAGGCAACAAAATAAGCGTAAGAAGGGTAGAGCTAATTAAACCACCTATGACAACTGTAGCTAGAGGTTTTTGCACCTCTGCTCCTGTTCCAGTTGCAAGTGCCATTGGCACAAATCCTAAGGAAGCAACTAAAGCTGTCATGAGAACTGGTCGCAGTCTCGTTAGCGATCCTTCTTTGATGGCCAAGTTAAGATCATCTTTTTCTGCGAGGAGCTGATTGATGTATGTAATGAGGACAAGCCCATTGAGAACAGCTATGCCAGATAAAGCAATAAATCCGACAGCTGCAGAAATAGAAAAAGGCATGTCCCTTATCCAAAGAGCAACAATTCCTCCTGTTAAAGCAAGAGGGACTCCACTAAAAACCAGTAAAGCGTAGCGGACCGAATTAAAGGCGGTATATAGTAAAAGAAAAATAAGGCCTAGACAAATGGGAACAACAATAAACAAACGTTGTCTCGCAGAAATCAAATTCTCGAACTGTCCTCCCCAATTTAGCCAATATCCATCTGGGATCTTGACTTCATCTTGAATTCTTTTTTTAGCTTCTTCAACATAAGACCCTAAATCCCTACCTCGTACATTAGCTTGAACAGCAATAAAACGCTTCCCATCCTCTCGACGAATTTCGTTCAAACCTTCAGAAACTTTTAAAGTAGCTATCTCACTTAAGGGAACATAAGGAAAGTGCGCTTTTACCTTATTTTCCGAGTTTTTCTTTAAAGGAAGTGGAATTGGTAGGTTTCCTAACGCTTTAACATCTTCTCGTTGTGCTTCTGGAAGTCTAACTAGTATATCAAAGCGTCGGTCACCCTCAAAAATTTGCCCTGCTTTTCCACCACCTGCTGCAATGGCTAAGACATCCAATCCATCAGAAACATTAATGCCTAAACGACTAGCCGCCTCTCTGTCAATTTTAACATCTAAGACCGGTAATCCTTTTGTTTGAGCTACTTTTACATCAGCCGAACCTGGAATTTTTCTAAGAATACTCGCAATATCGTCTGCTGTTCTTTGCATAATATCAAAATTATCCCCATAAATCTTCACTGCCAGATCGCTTCTTACCCCAGAAATCAATTCATTAAAACGCATTTCAATGGGTTGAGTAAATTCATAGTTATTACCTGGTATTTTATTTAATTTATTTTGTATTTGTTCGATCAATTTTATCTTACTTAGGTGAGGTTCTGGCCATTCTTCTCTCGGCTTAAGAATGATAAATGCATCAGAAACATTAGGCGGCATCGGGTCTGAAGCCATTTCGGCAGTTCCGGTTTTGGAATAGACATAATCCACTTGAGGAAATTTTTTTAAAGCTTTCTCAACCATTGTTTGCATTTCAGTTGATTGAGTAAGAGAAGTGCTTGGGATTCGTATGGCATGCATTGCAATGTCTCTTTCATCAAGAGTTGGAATAAATTCTTGTCCTAAGCGAGAAAAAAGGATAAGTGACAAGCAGAAAATGATAACTCCAAGAGATATCGTCCTCCTAGGAAATTTCAAAGTTTTATCTAAAATTGGACTGTAAAGTCTTCTCGAATACTCAACAATTTTACTTTCCCTCTCTTTCAAATGACCTTTAACAAATACAGCAATCATAGCGGGTACAAACGTAAGAGAAAGAACAAAGGCCGCTATGAGGGCAAAAATGACAGTCATTGCCATGGGATGGAACATTTTTCCTTCCACTCCTGACAAAGTTAAAATTGGAATATATACCGTGATGATGATCGCTTGTCCAAATACAGTAGGCTGTATCATCTCCTTACTTGCTTCCAAAATTTCGTGAAGACGTTCATTAAGCTCTAATACTCTTTCAAGCTCATGTTGTTTTTGCGTTAATCTCCTCAAACAATTTTCAGTAATAATTACAGCCCCATCAACAATCAAACCAAAATCAATCGCACCCAGACTCATCAAGTTTCCGCTAATCTTGGACTGAACCATTCCTGTGGCAGTCATAAACATAGAAAGTGGGATTACCATTGCTGTAATCAATGCTGCTCTAAATTGACCTAAAAACACGAATAACACAGCGATTACCAGAATGGCACCTTCACCAAGGTTACTTACCACCGTTTTAATTGTTGCATTCACAAGCTTAGTACGGTTTAAAACAGATTTGGCTTCTATATCTGCAGGCAGCGTTTTATTTACCTCTTTAAGTTTTTCATCTACAGCTTGAGAGACTGTTCGGCTATTTGCTCCTATCAACATTAAGGCTGTACCAACCACTGCCTCATGACCATCCTTGCTAGCGCTGCCTGTTCGCATCTCCTTTCCAATGCTTACTTCTGCAATATCCCTGACAAGAATCGGAATACCTTCTCTTGTGGCTAAAACGATGGTTTCGATTTGAATAGGAGCTTCTAGGCGCTCATCTGATTTGATCAGGAAGCTTTCCCCTTTCTTTTCAATATACCCAGGCCCAACACTAGCATTGTTTCTTTTCAAGCTGGAAATAATGTCATCAAAGCTTAAACCAAGTGCTATCATACGTTCCAAGTTCGGTTCGACGTGATATTGTCTGACATAACCTCCAATAGAATCAATACCGGCTAATCCCTTAACACCTTTCAACTGGGGTTTGACAATCCAGTCTTGAACCGTTCTTAGATAAGAAGCTTTTTCAGCGTCTGTTTTTAAGAATTGACCTTCTGGAGTAAGATAACTTCCATCTTTCTGCCAACCGGGAGATCCCTGTTTAATTTCTGCCCCTTTTCCATTAGGATGCTTAAAATCTACAGTCCACATATAGACTTCACCTAATCCTGTGGAGATAGGTCCCATTCTAGGCTCTGCACCTTGTGGAATATTTTCTTTAATTTCACTAAGACGCTCGTTAATTTGTTGACGAGCAAAATAGATGTTAACATCATCGTCAAAAATAGCTGTTACTTGAGAAAATGCGTTTCTTGAAAGAGAACGAGTCATTTGTAAGCCAGGAATGCCTGCTAATGCAGTTTCAATGACATAGGTCACCTGCTTCTCTATTTGAATGGGGGAAAGGCCTGGCAATGTTGTATTAATCTGGACTTGATTATTGGTAATGTCTGGAACGGCATCTATAGGTAAGCGAGTAAATGAATAGATGCCAAAACCAGTAATCACAATTGTAAAAAGGATGATAGCTAGAGGATAATGAATAGAAAATCTTAAAATTCTTTCAATCATCAGTGCTCATGCTCCGCTTCTTTTTTACCTAAATCGGCTTTTAATAGAAATGTTTTCGAAGAAGCATATTCCTCTCCAGAACTTAATCCTGAAAGAATTTCAACGCTTTTATTGTCTCCAGCGCCAATTTGAGCCTGTCTTTTTTCAAAACCCTCAGGGACTTTTACAAAAACAAATTCTTTGCCTTCAATTTCTTGTATAGCGTCTTTTGAGATAACAAGGGGAACAACGATATTTTCTATAGCAATATTTACCTTAACAAAAGAGCCTGGACGCCAATTTCCGCTTGGATTTTTCATTTCAGCTACAGCTTTAGCTGTTATAGTTTCATCTTGGATAATAGGACTGAGATAGATTATTTTTGCTTGCGAAATGCTTCCATCAGAGGGAAGCAAAATATCCACTATTTGCCCTTCCTTTACTTTCACTAGATCCTTAGGATATATCCCTATCTCTATCCAGATCGTACTAAGATCAACAATTTCGTAAATCGTTACCGTATTTTCAATAAATTCTCCCTTATTGATATGACGGGCGATCACAATTCCATCCATAGGAGATCGGATGTCATAAAGTCTTAAGTCCGGGTCATGTTCATTAGAAATTCCTTTGATTTCCTCATCATCAATACCAAATGCATTGAGTTTTTGCTTGGCTAAATGAATATTAATTTCTGCCTCTGCATAGGCTGATTTTGCATTTATATAATCTTGTTCAGCGGAAACTTTTTTCTCATGCAAACGTTTTTCCCGCTCCAAAAGAGACAAGGCAAGGCTCTCTTTCTCCTTCGCTGCTAAGTAATTCGCTTTGATATCCGCCATCTCACGGCTTTCTAAAATAGCTAAAACTTCACCTTCTTTTACGTTGTCCCCAATGTTTTTACGCGCTTCCTTAGCAACCCCTGATATTTTAGGCAAAATATGAACTAACTTATCTGGATGCAATATAATTTTTCCTCTAGTGGAAATGGTGACAGATAATTCTCCTGGGCCTGCTATTTTTGTCTGAATTCCCAAATCTTTGATTTGATCTTGTGAAAGCGGAATAATATTTTCTTCATGATGACCATGTTCATCCATATCACCGTGAGAGATTGTTTCTGTAGCTTCTATAGAAGAAGAATTTTTATCTGGTTCAGATGTCCGCCTATGTTGCCATGCCGCTATACTAGTCAAAAGAGCTACTCCTACAAGCACATAAAAAATTTTCATAGCCCCTCTTCCTGTATATTTAAGTATTCTATATCTGCCATGTTCTGATGGTAATTTAGCACGGATTGAATGTATCTTTCCCTGACTTCAAAAAGAGTTTTTTGAGAATCCAACATATCTAAATATTCAAATTTTCCTTCCTGATAGCCCTCTCTCGCTAATTCAAAAGATTGAACGGCAGCTTTTAGTACTGTCGATCTTATTTTTTCAGCTTCCCGGTAGGCTCTCACTAAATCTTTGTGTGCAATAGAAAGTTTATTCTCCAAGGCAAGCTCAAGTTCCACATACTGATCATGTGTTTTATGCGTTTGAGCTCTCGCTCTTTGTACATTTCCTTGATTTTGATTAAAAAGCGGGATAGGAATTGACGCTCCTAGAATGAGTCCCTTGTTTCCAGTTTCTTGAAGAGTTTTATATCCAAGTGTGACGGTTACATCTGGAATAGCTAAAGATTTTTCTAAATTTAAATTTTGATGAGCCGCAAGATGCTCCATTTGAGATCGCAAAAGCTCTGGATTCCCTCTTAAATCCGCTAAACATTCATAAAAAGGAGTCGGTAAATTTATTTCATAAAAAGGGAAACACGCTTTGTCAAAATCTGGACAAGAATTCCCCCATAAAATCGAAAGTCTTTGTTTGCTTTTAAAAAAATCTGCCTTTGCCTTTTCTTCGTTTATTTGAGCCGTTGAAAAAGCAATTTCTGCTTTATTCTGCTGAATTAAAGAAACTTTTCCAGCCTCAACCTTTGCAGTTACCGTCTTATAAACTTCTTCAGCAATCTTTGTTTGGCTTAATGCAAGTTCTAGATTTTCTTGAGCAGCGACAACTAATGTAAATAACTTCAAAAGTTGGTTGAGAAGTGAAAGTTGCTTAGCTTCAAATCCAGCTTGCGCTGCGTAGTATTGAAGTTTGGCTGTTTGGTACCTGAACCCCCTCTTTCCACCTAATTCAACGAGTTGGGCAATTTCATAGCGTGACTCAGCAGCTTCCCATCCTTGCCAATCCTTATTTCCAAACACATTTTCAACACTATATCCAGCAATAGGGTTCGGGTAGAGAGAGCTTTGAGTTTTCAACCCAGCCTTTTCATTTGTTTCACTATCAGCAATCTTAAGCTTGGGAGATAGATATAACGCTTTGGATACTGCTTCATCAAAAGAAAGAATTGTTTCACAAAAAACTTCGTTGCAAGGAAAACACACAAAGAAAAGGCAAATGAGGCAGCGTAAGAATTTCCATTTTTTTTCAAATGAAAACCCTTTATATGAACGCATTATGTAAAATCTATTGGTTTTAAGTGTCATCTTTTACACATTCAGCAAATAAAGCCTTTGCTTCGAGATTGCCTGTTTTGGTCTTTTTTTTCTTAAGTTCTTGAACTCCGCTCAATACCAAATCATGCAAAAAATCTTTCATAGGTAACATAGCTTCTGCACACGCAGCTTTTAGCAATGCATGCTCGTGAACAGAGATATCAAAACTCAGCCTAACCACATTATCCCTCATGAAACCGCTCCTATACTTAACATCTCAATAAAACACACATACTTGAAATAATGTTTATATACAAATATATATGCATGTATGCAAAGGCTAAAAATCTATTTGATGATGAAAAGAAGTTTTACGCAAATTTTACGCACTTGAGTGCAATATACTGGCATAAAATGGCACAAGTCAGCACAATCAAGACTCTTTTAAAACATTGATTGTGTTGCGCCTATGTACTTTAGCTTACACCCCTTGACGGAATGGGAACCGACTGTAAATCCCTCGACTCACGTCTCCGCTGGTTCGAGTCCAGCCGCCCCCATACCTATCTCAGAACATGTTTTTCACTCTCTCATTAATACCACCAAAAACCCTCTTTTACGCAAATTTTACGCACTTGACTGCAGCAACAAAGCGCAATCGAATCCCCTACTCTTCTACATTCAAGTAATACCGTTCGTAAAAAATAAATTCATAAACTAGCTCAGGATCTTGAATAGAGTTTTCTCACTCTAGTCGGAATATATACAAGTGAATTCAAAAATTGGCTTTTTGAGCATGTCAAAGCCCCGGGATTCACCGATCGAAAGTCGGTTCATATTATTAATATTAAACGACTTTCGATCGGTCAATTGCGGGAGCTTTCACATCGCTTAAAAACCGATTCTTGATTTCACTTGTGTATATCAACAAATTGACATTGCGCCATTTTTAGGTCCAGTTGAATTTAGAAAAATCATGCTATCCGGTTATTTTTGATTTTTTCTTCATAAACTTTTTTTAAATTCGTTTGGCGATAGGCCGTGTAATGAGCCATAAGGTCTGCGCTCCTTATAATCTTCTCTCGAGCTTTCCAATTATAAGGAACCTGTACTGATGCGATATTTTCGACAAACGTCTTTTAATGGTATCCCCCCATCAACTTCTTTGGGAAGGGTAATGATCTGTTCTTCAGTAAATCTTTTCTTCAGTAAATCTTTTCTTCATACTGAACTCCTTTTTGTTCTAAAGGATAGCATATTTTTCTACATCAATGTGGACCTATTTTCGGGCACAATGTCAAGATTGTCAGAGCGCTAGCGGGAACCGCTGTACCCTTGCCAACATTTTATCTTCTTGTTTTTATTATTAATTAATGATAATTATTTTTTAAAATTTAACGAGAGTGTCCATATGGTTACCGGTATTAGAAATGGTAATTTCCGTGTTTACGAATCGAACAATGATCTTCAAGATGGCTACGCAATTAATACCGCTCAAAAGGAGAGAGAAGTTGTCATAGCTGCTCTTCAAAAGGATGGCTCTGCACTTCAATATGCAGGCGCAGAGCTTCGGAATGACCGAAAAATCGTCATGACTGCTGTTCAACATTATGGCTATGTACTTCAATATGCAAGTGATGCGCTTAGGAATGACCGAAAAATCGTCATGGCTGCTGTTCAAGAGGATGGCTCTGCACTTCAATATGCAAGCTTACAGCTTCGGAATGACCAAGAAGTTGTTTTGGCTGCTGTTGAAGAGGCTGCCTCTGCGCTTCAACATGCAAGTGATACGCTTCGAAATGACCAAGAAGTTGTTTCGACTGCTGTTGAACAGAATGGCTATGCGCTTCAATATGCAAGTGATGCCCTTAGGAATGACCAATTAGTTGTTTGGACTGCTGTTCAACAGAATGGCGATGCGCTTCAATATGCAAGTGATACGCTTCGGAATGACCAATTAGTTGTTTGGAATGCTGTTCAACAGTATGGCTATGCGCTTCAATATGCAAGTGATGCGCTTCGGAATGACCCATTAGTTGTTTTGGCTGCTGTTGAACAGAATGGCAATGCGCTCAAATATGCAGGCGCAGAGCTTCGGAATAACAAAGAAGTTGTTTTGGCTGCTGTTCAACAGAATGCCTATGCACTTCCCTACGCAAGTGATACGCTTCGGAATCACCAAGAAGTTGTTTTGGCTGCTGTTGAACAGAATGGCAATGCGCTTCAATATGCAAGTGATGTGCTTCGGAATGACAGAGAAGTTGTCATTGCTGCTGTTCGCCAGTATGGCTGTGCACTTGAATATGCAAGTGATGCACTTCGAAATGACAGAGAAGTTGTCATTGCTGCTGTTCAAAAGAATGGCTCTGCACTTCAATATGCAGGCGCAGAGCTTCGGAATGACCGAAAAATCTTCATATTATCTGGGATGGATTCCAACTTTTGGTTTTCCCTTACCAGTGAATTTTCTTAAAAGACCTTCTGGATCTGGATGTTTGACATTGCGCCATTTTTAGGTCCAGTTGAATTTAGAAAAATCATCCATTACATTGAAATTACCCGTCTTTGATTTCTCAACAAGAGTGTAAAAGCTGTTGGCACATTATCTCTATACCACGGTTCGGATAAATTTTGACATTTGGACACAACGAAAGCTCCGCGGTTAAGAGATCGTAAGTGGTTTAATATTAACAATATGAACCCACTTGCGATCTCATAACCCCGGGGCTTTGGCTGAGTCGAAATGCCAAAATTTACCCGAACCGTGGTATAAACCAACGCGCTGAAGACCATGGGTAATTCACAAATACTTCTCATGCAAAAAATTAAACACTTATGTATTGTTGAGAAAAAATTTAAAAGGAGCTTTTCGATGAAAACCACTGCACTCTCATTTTGTCTGTTTTTAATAACAATGCTGATTTTAGATGGCGTATGGCTAGGCACCATGTATAATCGCTTTTATCTTCCAAATATTGGCCATCTGACAGCCAACTCCTTTCAGTTAATTCCTGCGCTCTGTTTTTATTTGCTTTATGCGCTCGGCTTGACCATTTTTGTATTGAATCCTGGATTACAAAAAGCCGACACGTATTTCCATATTTTATTGATGGGCGCGCTATTTGGTGCTGTCGCATATGGCACATACGACCTCACCAATCACGCCACCTTAAAAAACTGGCCGGCGATTGTCACCATCGTCGATTTAGCATGGGGAACAACAGTAACGGGTATTGCTTGCGCACTATCCGCTTTCCTGACAAAATACCTCCTCAATCAATAGGAGATCTTTCATGACACGGTTAGGATTGTGCTGCGCATTTGTCGAGGAACCTATCCGTTTTAGAACGACCACAGCAACCTATCTTTTAAAGCTTCCTAATCCACTTGATCATCTCGATAAAATTATTCTCGCAAATATTTTATCGCTCGAACAAGCAATCCGCTATTGCGCAAAAGCGCACATAGGTAGCTTTCGCATCAACAGTGAATTTTTCCCTGCCGTTACCCATAAGAAACTGAAGTACACGTTAACTGCTCTTCCTTCCGCGGATCTCCTAGAAAAAAAACTGAAAGAGTGTGGTGACTTAGCAAAAAAACAAGGGATAAGATTAGTCTTTCATCCGAATCAATTTGTGAACCTGGGATCTCCCAGAGAAGAAGTCATTGAAAGCTCGATTGCAGATCTAGAATACCACGGAGAACTCGCTGATTATCTTGGGGCTGATGTGGTGAATATTCATGGCGGAGGAGCGTATGGAGATAAAACTGCTGCGTTGACACGCTTCGTCGACAATTTTAAGAAGATGTCCAAAAAAGCACAAAAATATGTAACAATAGAAAACGATGACAAAACCTACACTCCTTCCGATCTTTTACCTGTCTGCAAAGAGCTAGGTATTCCATTGGTGTATGATGTCCACCATCATCGCTGCTTGGCTGATAACCTGAGCATCGAAGAAGCGACAGCAGCAGCGATTGAGACATGGGATCGAGAACCTCTCTTTCACGTCTCTAGTCCTTTAGAAGGATGGCAAGGCCCCCAGCCCTTTCGCCATCACGATTACATCGATTTCAGCGACATTCCGGATTGCTGGCGTACGATCAATCCGCTAACGATTGAAATTGAAGCAAAAGCAAAAGAATTGGCAATACGCGCGCTTTACAGCAAACTGACAGAGAGTGGATGGAATATTAAACAGTAGTGACTGCTCCCTAAAGGCAAGAAAACCACAAGTCCTCAACGACCGGGCTTTCTTCCGTCGAGGGGATAAAAAACAGATTTAATATTTTTTCTTTTCCTACTCTCTGCTATTATAATTCAAAAAACAACGAAAAAAGGAGCGCTCAATGAGTGCAATCGCACAGTCCACATCATCACCCGAGCTAGTTGAATTAACCCCCGCTCAAGAAGCTGTTGCAAAAGGCGTAAAAAATATTAGTATGGCACTGATGCAAACTGTAATAACTCTTGTCGAAAGCGGTGCAAATCAACAGACAATACAATCAGATTTTGCAAAAAGATCTGGTATTCTTCTTTGTGCACTAGATTTAACGGCGACAGATGCAAAAACGACTCGCATTTTCAATAAATTAATTTCGTCAACCATTATTCATATTAATAATTTTTCACCTCCTATCCAATTCATTCTCAGTGAACAAAATGAAGAAGAAAAAAAAACAATCTTAACTCCCTACGTATTTCCCGAAGCAAGAGTTGTAGTCACAACTCTTAGAGAAAAAGATCCAGCTGCGTTAGAAGATGAATCGATCTGGGCTGAAGTATACCGCTCGTGATTCAAAATTTGGTTTTTCGGCTGCGTCAAAGCCCAAAAATCAAATTTTGAACCACGAACGGTATATAATAGAACAATTGAGAACCAAGATGACACCACTTCCTAATATTTCCGATAATGAAGACAAAAGTTGTCCACTAAAAAATTGCATACGAAAAAATTATCGCCATATTAGAAAGTGGGCAAAACGCACAGACACCAATTGTTTTCGCATTTATGATCGCCATATCAATCATTACCCTTTGGCTATCGATTACTATGCCGATCGATTTTGCATTCATTATTTTTCTCCTTCTCGAATGGATCCGGATCCTTCACCCGAACTTGTTGAAGAAATTGAGGAGGTGTTGTGTTCTTTATTCGAAACCTCATCCGTTCAGATTTTTTGGCGCAACCGGGTCAAGCGGGAGAAGCGCGGACAGTATGAGAAAGTTTCTGAGAAAAAAGATTTCTTTACAGCAATTGAGTATGGGGTGAAATTTCACGTTAATCTCGTGGATTACCTTGATACTGGCCTTTTTCTTGACCATCGGGAGACGCGACAAATTGTTGCTGCGGCGTCCAAAGGCAAGCGCTTATTGAACCTCTTCGCCTACACATGTTCTTTTAGTGTCCATGCTGCAGTCGCTGGAGCTATTTTCACCAAAAGTGTCGACATGTCGAATACTTATACAGAATGGGGAAGAAGGAATTTCATCCTTAATGGGATTCCGCTAAAAAATCACGAAATTGTGCGTGATGACTGCCTAAAGTTTTTAGAGAACGAGGTAGACTCCCGCAACAGATATGATGTCATCATCATCGACCCCCCCACTCTTTCTCGTTCCAAAAAGATGGACCAGCTATTCGATATTCAAGTGGACTACGTCTCTCTTATTTCAAATGGATTAAAGCTGCTTTCTGACGAAGGAACTCTCTTCTTCAGCACTAATTCCAGACGATTTATTTTCGATGACTACCATTTTCATCCCTATAAAGTGATTGAAATCACCTCAAAAACTCTTCCTATCGATTTTCATGATCCTAAAATCCACCGTTGCTGGAAAATAATTAAAAAATAATTTATACATTTATTACCCACTCCTTTATGAATAATGATGACCTCATTAATCATTTAAAGGAGAACACCTGTGGATACTTCCATTTTTTTAGCCCGCTTTCTGGGACTTTACCTCTTCACATTCGGACTACTTTGGATACTTTTTAATCGACGCTTTAGTGTGACGTTAAGAGAAGTGATTGCGTCTCGTGGATTAATTTTCTTTTCAGGAATTTTAGGACTTCTTTTTGGATTTGCGCTTGTCTTGATTCATCCGTCGTGGAATTGGAATTGGGATGTTGCGATAACAATTATTGGATATGTGGCGATTTTTCAAGGAATCATGCGTTGTGCGTTCGTAGAAGAAGTACAAAAGGTTGCGGCAGATCTATTGGATACAAAAAAATGGATTCCAATCGGTATTTGTTTGTTGACCGGTGCATATCTCATCTACCATGGATTTTTCACTTTTTAGTCTTATAAAAAATAAAGCGAGTACCATTTTTGAAACTTTTTTTATTACTCTTTGCGACAAGCGTTTCCTTTTTTAGCTTTCGTGTAGAAAGTAAAGAATATGAAACATTTGTCTATTTGAGAGGAAATGCCGAGGAAAAAAAGGCAGTAGATAATTTCACTCTAATGACGTGGAATGTCTGCGCCTTGCCTTTCGGTCTTTCCACCACTTTTGGAGGCGTGCGTCCAGCCAAAGAACGTGTTAATGAGATCGTTGACTTTATTGCCTCGCACGATCCTGACATTATCTGCTTTCAGGAAGCGCATGACCTTTCTTTTTCCTATGAACTTTTTGAAAAACTTAAAGAAGTGTATTCCCACTTTGTACTTGATATTGGAAGAATATCCTTCACCCAATTGAATAGTGGATTGTTAGTTATTAGCAAACTTCCCATCTCTAACTTTTATTTTAAAGAATTTGAATTTGATCATATGAGCTTTCAAAAAGCGATCAAAAAGGGATTTTTTGCTTTTAAGGTGTCTTCCAATCATCAGGAGTTAGCTCATGTGATTACGACACATCTTCAACCTTACAAAACAGAAATAGATGCACTCATCCGTTTACATGAACTTCAATTAATCGTCGACGCGCTCAGGGAAAATACAAGTCCCGGATTTAAAATTGTATGTGGGGATTTGAATATTGACCGCATTCCTCCTAAGGAATTCGGAAGAGAACGAATTGAAGCGGAGTTCTTTGATCCCTTATATCCTCCCAACTCGCTGCCTATCCCAACGACAGCCACAAATTATTTAACGTATGCTTGGCATGCAAAAAATCCTGTGCCAAAAGAATACTTCGAAGCAGAATCAGATGAATCGATTGACTATTGCATTATTTGGAACGCTAAAAATCA
Organism: uncultured bacterium; assembly: GCA_964367715.1. GTDB lineage: Bacteria > Chlamydiota > Chlamydiia > Chlamydiales > Criblamydiaceae > CAYIYO01. The sequence continues at coordinate 16,397 of CAYIYO010000009.1, read as the reverse complement.
TGCGAACATTTCCGCAGAACTGCTCACCGGATATTATAATCGTCTCCCAAAAAGATCACTCTCGGATCATCACGCAATCCTTACAACATTCCGCCTAAATCCGGTTAAACTAAGCGTTTCTGATAGTCTCTAAGGTCGCAAATACAATCGAAAAATAGTAGTCTAAAAAACTGTGAAGATTGAAGAAATACCCAAGCAGATCCCTGAATCGAATCCGCTTGAGTAATAAAAAAACTATCGTTGATTAAAAGGCGATTGCGCCGCCTAAGGTTAACCCTTGTAGCGACATGTTTCCGCCACCATTCACAGAAAACTGATTTGTTTCAAAGATAAGATGTTGCTCCCATCCTAAAAAGAGAGTAATCGGTTTTGCATAACATTCAGTGATATACTGTAAACCGATAAGGGAATCAAACATCGCTAGATTTTGATGTGTATTGTAACGATAATTTACATTTAATAAAGTACCGTTATCGACTGCTAAGCTCCCTGAATTACGGAGTTCCGAATAAAGAAGCGATCCGCCCAAATGGCCGACAAGAGAGAATCCGCGGACTAAATCCACAGTTCCCCACAATCCCCCTTCCAAGCCGACGCCAGTAATTTGTTCTTTCAGGCGACTCGTGAAAGAAACCCCTGCGGTAGCACCTGCTCCGGCTAAATCAAATGTTTGATCCGACCAAAGCACTCGCAATCCTATGTGGGGGCTCAATTGAATTTTATTACAAAAGGAAAAATTCCGAAGAACGTCTAAATCTAAATAATAGTTGTCAACATCCCATACGCCAGAAATCGTATCTAAAGGAGTCCCTTGAAGCGCTGTCAGGATAGGAAAGTTAACGTTGAAAACAGAGACCATACCCATCATCAAGGCTGGATTATCAAATGTTGTAGAACGCCCTTTTCCTGGAGCATAAACGAAAGATGCTGTAAAAGCCCACTCTTGATCCGCTGTTTCGTAGCCTGCTAGTGCGCGAACACCACTTTGATAACTAAATTGAGGGGCGATAATTTTCGAGGTCACATCTACACCAGCAGCGGTTACTACCTGGTCAACATTTGCGCCGAACTCCATTTTCGATTGTTCGGTTTTCCAATAGAGCCATTCTGCCCCTACAAAAAATCGTCCTGGATCACAACAAGAATCCCACGTTTCGCAGGACTCTGCATTCGATTCACGCGTGTTGTCAGCTGTGATACTTTCGCAAGCCAGTAATAACCCTAATGCTGTCAATAATGCTCTATTTTTCATAGTCTCCCTTTGATTGTTTTGAAATTTATATTTTTACATAATCAAAGGGTTATGTGCAATGTTTTTTTATAATGGCTATTTATGGCCAGTATGACGGGTCACCGGCTTATTTCCTCCTGGACGACCCTGAGAAAACGATTTTTTACCCCGGCTGTGATCTTTGTTTCCAAACTTTTGATGTTGTGGACGAGGAGTATTGCGACCGTTAGGAATCGGCTCCGCTCTTATTGAAGGATCTGGCTCATAGCCAGGAATAACAACGGTTGGAAGGTCGCGTTTGAGAAGCCTTTCAATATCTTTCAGTAGTTTATGTTCATCAACACATACTAAAGAAACTGCTTCCCCTTCATTTCCTGCGCGCCCTGTGCGGCCGATACGGTGAACGTAATCTTCGGGAACATTCGGAAGTTCAAAGTTGACCACATGCGGAAGCTGATCGATATCCAATCCGCGCGCAGCGATGTCTGTTGCAACCAAGACACGTACTGTTCCTTCCTTGAAATCTGCCAATGCTTTTGTTCGTGCTGCTTGGCTTTTGTTTCCATGAATTGCGGCCGCTTTGATGCCATCAAGCTCTAGCTGCTGTGCGAGTTTATTGGAGCCATGTTTTGTGCGGGCGAAAACGAGCACTTGCTTCCAATTTTGCGATTTAATCAAATGGGAGAGCAATTCGCGCTTACGTTTGTTGTCAACCGGATGAATCACTTGCGAAATAAGCTCTGCTGCGGTGTTGTGGCGCGCTACTTCGACAAGTTTAGGAGATTTAAGGAATCCGTCTGCAAGTGTTTTGATTTCCTTAGAAAAGGTCGCAGAAAAAAGCAGGTTTTGTCGGTTTTTTGGAAGCAATGCGAGCACTTTGCGGATATCATGAATGAATCCCATGTCTAACATTCTATCGGCTTCATCTAGAACAAGGATTTCGACATGAGAGAGATCGATCGTTTTTTGGCCCACATGGTCTAATAGGCGTCCGGGTGTTGCGATGACGATGTCGACGCCGCTGCGCAGTTGACGGATCTGTGGATTGATATTGACGCCGCCGTAGATAATGGCGCTTTTTAGTGGGAGGTATTTTCCATAAAGATCAACGCTTTCGCCGACTTGAGCAGCAAGTTCACGAGTAGGGACTAAGATTAGCGCGCGGACAACGCGTGGGGATACACCGCGAGTAGATTCCATTAAGCGGTGTAGAAGAGGCAATGTAAAACCCGCGGTTTTTCCTGTACCTGTTTGGGCGCCGCCGAGGAGGTCTCCTCCTTCAATGATCACAGGGATAGCTTGTTGTTGAATTGGTGTTGGTGCAGTGTACCCTTTTTCGGTGACAGCTTTCAGGATTTGGGGTAATAGACCAAGAGTATCAAATGACATATAATATAATTCCTTTAGATTTTTCAAAGATTATTATATATTTTTATTACGTAATAGTAAAGACAGATCTAAATTAAAAAAAATATTGTGCTGTATCAGCATTACCTATCTATGATATATTTTTTACATGACTATTTTAAAAAAAAATTCTAATGGGTGTCCTTACCTCCTTCTCGCCCCCATGGAAGGAGTTGGCGACGCCTCTTTTCGCCAAGCGATGGCCTCAGTCGGAGGCTTCAACGAAGCCGTAAGAGACTTTCTTCGCGTCCCCAAAAATGCACATGTAAAAAGTCTAGCTGCCGCCTATGATCCTAATGAATTAGCCCCTCTTCCCATCGCAGCGCAGCTGATGGGATCCGACATCGAACTCATGGCGGAGATGGCACAAGAGATCGCACGATTAGGGGCACCGCGCATCGACCTGAATTGTGGATGCCCTTCTAGTACTGTCACTGGACGCGGAGCAGGATCAAGCCTGTTGAAAGATCCGGACCTTCTCTATCAAATTGCTAAAGCAATGGTCAATGCCGTAACGATTCCTGTCACAATAAAAATGCGATCTGGTTATGAAGACACTTCACTATTTAAAGAAAATCTCCTTGCAGCAGAAGAGAGCGGTGTCCGCTATATCACGTTGCATCCCCGAACAAAAGTGGAAGGATACACTCCTCCCGCACGATGGGACCTTATTGCGCAAGCCAAAGCGACAGTAAAAGTCCCTGTGGTCGGCAATGGTGACATTTTGAATGTGGCCGATGCGTTAAAGATTTTGAAAGAAACAGGATGCGATGCATTGATGATTGGTAGAGGCAGCATCATTAACCCCTTTATTTTCCATGAAATTCAAGCCCACTTTTCTGGAGAAGACTATTCTCCGCGCTGGGATCACCTTGTTGCCTACATCGATTCTTTTCTAAAAGCATTTCCCGAAGAGATCCCTGTTAGAACGCGTGTGAACAAACTCAAACAACTCATGGGATTTCTATTCAAACGCACTCCCTTTTTACAAGAACGCCGCAATGTCATGCTGACGGCTCAATACCAGGACCCCCATTCATTCGCCACATTCGCCCTCTCTCATCTTAAAGAAGGCTGGGAATATTCTTAGCACACATTGAAGGCGCGGATCATTGCTAAGATTGATTTCAATCCTATTGTGGGCTGACTAAATAACAAATATGAACACTCGCTTTTAGGCTGAAATTTTCCCCAAAACCGCTTTTTTCCATCGAGAAAAAAGCATTTTCTTGCTAGGCGAAATGCCATGCGCGTTAGCTTTTGGGAAAATTTGCTAAGACCCGAAATTGTATGCAACTCCTCTCCCGGAACAACCCCATAAGAAAGGTAACAACATTTTTCCTGTTTCAATACTTGGATAGTGTTCATTACAAGGATTTCGGGAGTCCCTACAGGAGCATTTTCTAAAATCATCATATGGCTCAAAAACCATCCCTGATACTTCTCTATTCTGTCAAGCGTCAACACCCCAACAATGATTCCCTGATGTTCTGCGTAAAACCACCGTTTCCCACTTCTATCTTGGAAAAGGCCGACGTGTGCAATATAAATTTGAGGACCGCTTCGACTTTTCAACCACTTTTCCCCCACCTCTTCGAATTGTTTTTCAAAAGTCGGGTCATTTCCTTCGTATTCTTTTACGACGACTCCTTCTTGAAATGCCCTTTTCACTTTTTTACGAACCAATCGTGCTTGTGAACCTGTTTCTTCTAGAGATTGGGAAGGATTGCAGATAAGTTCCTCCCCAAATTGAATCTTCGCTCGGCAATATCGCCCAAAGGCCCAATTAGCAAAAGCCTCAGAAGCCATTAAAAAGAGAAAATTCATCTTTTTTTGATGACAAAAGTCGCTAAAAGGACCCACAAGCTCCGCCCATTGATCGGGCGCGCAGACAGGATCTCCGTATACAATAATAGATCCCCATTCCATTCGATAGCCAATAAAACCGTCGACTCCTTCAACAGTAAACACCTGAGTAGACTCCAACACCGCATCAGAAGCACTTCCTCCCCACTGTCTAACAAGATGCACTTGTTCTTCTCGAGAAAGATTTTCTAACAATAGCGATTGACCCATATTTTTATTCCATCTATATAAAAAATTACGACAACCAAAACTAAAATATTACCTATATTTTTTATGCATAGCATACACGCCTTCATAATTCTACTTTTTTTACTCACCAGCTGTGGCTCCCCCAATCGCTATCTCCAAACTCAAGATCCTGAACCTCTACAAGATTTCTATGTTCCAGAAAAAATTCGAGTTGCGCTAGTCCTGGGCAGCGGCGGAGTCAGAGGCATTGCCCATGTGGGTGTCATTGAAGAGCTTGTAGATGCAGGAATTCCTATCGACCTAATTGTCGGCTGCAGTGCAGGGAGTATCGTCGGCGCCCTCTATGCTGACAATCCCAATACATGTGATCTAAAAGAAGCGGTATCGAAATTAAAATCAGAATCCATGCTGAACATTTGTTTGATGCATTGTCGCTACGGACTATCGAAAGGAAACACAATGAACAAGGTCCTTGACGAGTACCTCGTTGCCGAAACATTCGAAGAACTAAAAATTCCCCTTGTGATTGTCGCAACTGACCTAAATAGCGGAGAGCTCGTCCCTATGGGATCCGGAGATCTTGTAAAAGCTGTACAAGCCTCATGCTCTATCCCTTTTGTTTTTGTTCCCTGCAAACATTTGGGCCGCACTCTCGTTGACGGCGCAACGATCGATCCTGTTCCTGTAAAAGTAGCGAGAGACCTGGGTGCAGACATCGTTATTGCAGTCGATTTATGCGAGTTATTAGGAAAGACAGCACCGACAAATCTTTTTCAAATTGTTTCTAGAAGTGCAGAAATTGCATGTATGTGGCAGAATGAAGTGTCGACCCATACAGCTGACTTTATTATCCGTCCCCGGACGTATGGTGTAGGAGCATTCAACGATAGAAAAAAAGAAGAGGTCTACCTTGCCGGCAAACGGGCGGCGCAACAACAAATTAATAAAATTAAAGAAGCAATTCTTTCAAAAAACATGGAAACAGATTCCAAACAGCGTCTGATCCATCTTAATGCTTATACCCCTCGCATTTACCACAACGAATAGGTTTTTTATGTCTTTTATAAAATCAAAAATTTTTACAGTTTTCTTTCTATTTCTTCTAAATTCTACAGTGCTCTACAGCGCAACTGATATCGCTTATAACGATTTCAGAACGAATCCAAACATCTCTAAAGCAGAACGAAAAAAGATTGCCCCCTACCTTTTGCCCTACAACAATCCTCTTCGTCCTATCTTAGATAGCATTTTTTGCACTCAACGCGCCACATTCGATGCAACTTCGTTCAAAAAAGCCGGTTTTACTCTCCTCTTCAATCAACCCCGCTCCTTTATCAAAGTCGGAAGCCACCCCCTCCTTCCCAATCATCTGGTCAAAGTATACTTCGACACCGATAGAAGAGAGAAAAAACGATTAGAAAAAGAGGTACCCTCATGGCGATGGCTCGCCTATCGGGTCGAAGGCGCCAAACAAGTGCAACGCATCCTTACCGCCTACCACATCAAACACTTCGTCGTCCCTAAAAAATGGATCTATCCTCTTCCACCAAAACCCTTCCCTACAACAAAAGTAAAAACACGTGCAAGAAACTGCATCCTTATCGTCGAAAACATGAACCTTGCCTCATATGAAGAAAACCTAGACGCGTGGAAAAACCGCATGACAAAAGAACATTTAGATGAGCTTTTTACGATCATTAAATTTGCAGGGGGAGGGGCTTATAGAGCCGATAATGTCGCTCTCACAAAAAGTGGAAAATTTGCTCTTATCGATACAGAATATCCTTACAAAACAGGACGCTACCATTCCGTTGAAAGTTATCTATCCGACGAAATGCTAAGGTATTGGAGAAAACTTGTGCGTACCGTTGAATAACTTACGCAGCTGGAGCCGTGGGCGGTGTTGAATCATTTGGATTTGAAAGGAATACCACTGCTCTAGCAACAGGTTGAACAAAAGACAACCCAGCCCCTACGAGTTCGACAATGCGCAAAATAGGACCCTTCCATCCTACAAAAGTATAGTCGGGAATATTAAACTCAGGGCTCTTTAAGCTCAATACCTCTGCTTTATGAATCGATACGCGCCCGCATTCACGCGCAATTTCTAATGCAGGGCGTCCAAAATCAAACATTTTGGGCGCATTTTCTTTTCGAATCTGATCCGCATCTTTAGGATTATGCCTCATGGCATGATGCAACGCTCCCAACGCACACATGATCCCCGTGCGATCTTTTGCACTACGGCAATTCACTGAATATCTTAAAAATCGACTTTCTAAAAGTGCATCCTGTAAAGCACTCGCAAGTTCATAAGAAGATTCTTTACTGTCGAGCCTCTCTTTAATCCCTGTTAAATTTCTTTGTAGTTTTTCGAGATTCTCTTTTAATTCAACATACGGATGGTTTGAATTTTCCAAAGCGATTTTCCCGTCGATTTTCTGTGAGACATCGTTTATCAATTTTTTTAAATATTCGATGCTATCACCATTGATTTTCGCCTGATCCCCATTATTAACTCTGCCTCCGTCATTCATTGAACTCTCTTGCACCGAAATATTGAAAAAGATGGGCTTTAACGTGACTTCTTTCGGAACCTGCTCGCCTTGGTTATTTGTGACTTTACATTCTTCTAAGTGAATCACATTATCATCATCAATATAAGGACCTTGTCCATCAAAAACAATTCTACAGTCTTTCATTTCCTCAAACAAAGACTGCATATCACGCATGCTATTTCCTTCATCATTATGTGCCCCTGTTGGATCATCCCCATTAGAATACTGATTTAATAAGGAAATGTGCGCCATTGGAAGCATGCTACCCAGAGAGGCGGGATCACCAGTATTTGCCACATGCTGACGCACAACTTGTAAAAACTGTTGCTTCATATGGAAGCTACGATCCGCTAATGCCGCTTTTAACGTTTCTGGTGTCGCTAATTGATCAAGAGCATACTTTAACACGATCGCTTTTCGACTTGAACTGCTACTCGATTGTTTTTTTATTTCCAATTCTAATTGTTTCTCCAATTCCTGATATTTAATCGAACGCTTATTATCATCCTTAACCATTTCTTTTAGCTCACCCAAATTCACATAGTTATTGCTCATGTCTGTCATCGCACCAAGCCGCACCATATTAATTTCAGTACCGCCCGACACTGCCTTATGATTACGAAAGTTTGCTGCCGCTGGTATCCTTTTTTGCATTAACTCGGTAAATTCTTTAACTCCCGCATCCAAACTTTTTTCTTTTAATGCAGATGCAGCTTTCTCTAACTCATCCCTAAAATCGCTCGAACCTATCCAGTTAGTTCCTTTTTGAATACGTGAATCACATTCTGAAATAATTTTTTCACACCGTTCTTTCTGAGTCTGAATATCAGGCGTATTTTCTAATGTATTTAAATGATCTAATCTTTTTTGCGTCTGTTCTTTTGTCATTTGAACCACATTAAAACGCTCTACTGTTTCCCTACCGACAACTTTTCCATTACATTCAAAATCGGCTGTAAGCTTTGTTTTATTTAATGAATACTCACTTAAATAGGCCTTATCTCCAACCAGTGCCTTTACGCCTCCCGATAAAAAATTGGCAGCACTTTTTGCCTCTTGAATTTCTTGACGGAAAATCTGATTAAAAATCTTTGCGATTGTTTGAAAGAAATTTATTATCTGAACAGTTGGCTTATTATCCCTTACGGTTTCGTCATGAGACTTCACTGTCTTATCAAAAACTTTTGTCGAACTATCAGTTTGTTCTTCTGATACAGTTAAATGATGCGCTCCTAAATTTGAATTGGTGGAGGTAGCAGAAAGAGCAGTTTTATCTTTGGAATGAGGATCATTAGAAGATGGAATTCCTTGTTTTACATCCGAAATTGACATAATTACCAAATGTTACTAATTAATAATAATTACATATTTATTGTAACATTTTTTATTTTTTAATTACAATTTACTGTTAATCTGTTTTACATAAATAATATTTGATTTTATTTTAAGAATTGAACAAGATGAAATTGATTAAACAAGGAGCTGTTCATGTGTTTTTCTGCCGAAGCAAGTTTTACCGCCGCCGCGGTCCTTACTGTCGTGAGTCTAGGACTCATAATGATGCGCAAACCCAAGAATCTTAGACTTTTAGCCCTTACCCCTCTACTTTTTGCACTACAACAAGCGTCAGAAGGCGGATTAGCGCTACTTCTCCCCACCGCTGCCCACTCGGAACTGGCGATCTTCTTCCAATACTTTTTTCTATTTTTCGCTTTTCTCATCTGGCCGGTATGGCTCCCCTTTTCGATTTTTGTTGCGGAAAGAGTGCCAATGAGAAAAAAGATTCTAGCCATGCCTTTGATTGCCGGGGTTGCTTTTGTGATTTTCGTTCTAACTTACCTACCAGAAAATCGAATGACAGTTGAAATTGTCGGTCATAGCATTCAATATGGAATGCAACGCAGCTTTGAATTTAATGATTGGATCGTTAAAGGGGCCTATGGGTTTATCGTCCTCGCCCCTAACTTTATTTCCAGCTTAAAGGGGATTAAAGGTTTCGGCGTGCTTGTGATTCTATCATGGATTTTCACTGCCATATTTTTTGCAGCAACATTTACCTCGACATGGTGCTTCTTTTCTGCCATCCTTAGCATTTACTTAGGATTTGTTATTAAAAAAAACCGTTAATAGAGGTATAAAAATGAAAAATAAATTAATTATTTCGACGTTATTATCAATAGGGTTTATTTCTACTACCTTTGCAGCGGAAATCAACGAACTTCCTCAACTCAGCGTCAATGGGTCTGCCACCCTCTTTAAACCCGCAGACCAGCTCAGCTTTTCTATCGGCGTCTATACAGAAAATGCCGACGTTGAAGAAGCTTCAAAAGCAAACGCAATAAAGATGGAAGCGGTTGTCAATGCACTTAAACAAGCAGGTCTCACCAAAGACGAATACCAAACAGGAAGCTTCACTGTTTCACCAGTCTATTCTAGACAACCAAAAGATCCTCCCGCAGACTGGCGTGCAACGGTCCTCGCCTACCGCGTTCAAAATGAGCTGTTAATCAAGACAACACAATTAGAGCGCTCAGGCAGCCTGATCGACGCCATCAACAAAGCCGGAGCAGATACAATCAATGAGATTGCGTTCTCCCTAAAAGAGAAAGAAGCTGCCCAAAACGAAGCCATTGCCGCTGCCACAGCAAACGCATTGTCAAACGCAAAAACGTTAGCAGAAAGCGCACAACTCTCCTTAAAAAGAGTGATTAAAATCTCTCTCGACCAAGTCGGACCCTCTTCCCCTAACTACAGAACGAAGATGCTTTTTGGTGCGCAAGGGGGCAACTCGCCCTCCACATCAATTGAAGCCGGCCAAATAGAAGTCAATGCCACGATTTCTGTCCTCTACGAAATCGAATAGTCCCCTCTGGCCAGCGCTATCTCCATCGGCGCTGGCTCCTTTTAAATCTTTTTTCCTTGTATTGATTATCAATTTTAAATTACTGTTTTGACACCAATATCGAAATCAACACAGGAGATTAAAATGACCGTCCATGCATGTTCGAGCGCAGCACTAAATTTCCAACTACCGAACGAAGAAAAACACAATCGAAGAGTCCGCACAATGGATTTTTTCATCCCTCTCGCGACTCATGTTATTCCCTTCAACAAAGATGAACCATTCAACACTTTTGCTCCTGGAGAAGCAAAAGAAGAAGGAGAAGACCGTTACTATCTAAATGGAGAAGAAGTTCTTATCTGCGACACCATCTACGGCTTTCTTGGATTGGGTGCACTAGGCAATCGGAATATCATCGATGGTTTAAATGGCGCTGGATTCTCCATGGGAGGAAATACCCTTTTTAATACTGAGTATCAAAATCCAACCGAAGGATCAGGCCGATTTCTTTCTGCAGCAGATATCGTACGCTACTGCCTAGCAACATGCGCAACCGTAGCAGATGTTGAACCTGCACTAAAAAAACTCTGTGCCTGGCGTTCCACATTGGATGATATCGAATCCGTTGCTCTTCCCTTACTCCATTATGCGGTTGCGGATGCAGAAGGCAATCATGCTGTTGTCGAGTACCAAGATGGAAAATTGCACGTCTATGACAAACATCATCCAACGTATCCTTCCATAGGAATTTTAACCAATGACCCTAAATATCCTTCACAGCTTGACGGATTCAAAGGCTCAGCGTCATTCAATACAAACTTTCCAGGAACAATCCAATTGAATGGTGTTATGCTTCTTACAGATTCTATTGGTTCTGGATCGGACAGTATCCCAGGAGGATGTGGATCCGCTGCACGCTTTACACGTGCAGGCACATTAACCCGATTTATTCCTAAAACAGTAAGAAATATTTATGATGTGAATGCTGCTGCACAGCAAGTATTACAATCTTTATGGGCACCTAGAGGAATGGAAACTTTTTCTATGGGCAGTAAAGTTGTCCAAAATTATACACGTTGGGGTGTGGTGATTCAGCTCGAAGGTGACTACAAGGGATCCTTTGCCACGACGACACATTGGAGCAGCGGAACCGATACTCCCAAAAAGATATTTAATCTTTCTGACTATAATTTCGATGTGGGCACTAAACATACCCCTAAATTAATTTCCCCTTTTGTAGAAGAAACAGAAGAATGGAAAGCAGACTACGCAAACCATCTTGCTAAGATGCAATAGATTAGTCTGTTTTTAAGTTAATTATCGGAAACAATAATTTTTTTCATTTTTAGGTCGCGGATTCGACCAAAGCGTGTAACCACAGGCCTTAGCCTGTAGGCTATAGTTTAGAAGATTATTTTTCTTAAAAAGCGGTCTGAAAGACCGCAAATCCTACAGCCTAGGTCGAAGCGCAGCGGAGGCCTAGGTAAGGCAGTAAACAATTTGAGGTCTGAAAGACCGGTATAGTTACTTAAAATAAACATTAAGAAACCCGTGGGTCAGAGAGTAAATGGTTTGCTTATGTTTCATTATGCCGGTCTTTCAGACCTCAAACTATTTGATTACCTACCTAGGCCTCCGCTGCGCTTCGACCTAGGCTGTAAGATTGCGGTCTTTCAGACCGCCAAAACTGAATCCCAGCATAACTATGGTTAGCTTAATAATCTTCCAAACTATACCGTTCGTGGTTCAAAATTTGATTTTTGGGCCGCGTGAAAGCTCCCGCGGTTGGCACATCGTAAGTGGGTCAATATTAACAATATGAACCCACTTACGATGTGCCAACCGCGGGGCTTTGACGCAGCCGAAAAACTAAATTTTGAATCACGAGCGGTATATAGCCTACAGGCTAAGGCCTGTGGTTACACGCTTTGGTCGAATCCGCGACCTTGAAAACTTAGTTATTAAGCCAGGGTAATTTCATCGCAGAGATAGACATCTTGGATCGCATGAAAGAGGGCGATCCCTTCTTTCATTGGCTTTTGAAATGTTTTTCGGCCACTGATCAATCCCATTCCACCCGCACGTTTATTAATGACCGCCGTGCGAATCGCTTCTGCTAAGTCATTATTTCCTGCCGCGCCTCCGGAATTGATCAATCCAATCCGCTGAGTGTTCAATACTTGATAACGACAGAGATCAATCGGATTTGTATCCGCTAACTGGCTATACATCTTTTCAGACCACTTACCATATCCAGGATGCGCTTGATTGATGGCTTTATAGCCACCATTATTTTCTGGCAACTTCTGTTTTACAATATCTGCTTCGGTTGTCGCACCCAAATAATTTGCCTGACCCGTCAAGTCGGCACTCGTATGGTAATCGACCCCATTCACTTTAAAGGCTTCATTGCGAAGGTAGCACCACAAAATGCAGACCAAGCCGAGCTCATGCGCCAGACGGAAGGCGTCGCTGACCTCTTTAATTTGACGATCGCTGTTTTCCGATCCAAAATAGATGGTCGCTCCCACAGCAACAGCTCCCATGTCGTAGGCTTGCTTCACGTTAGCAAAAAGAATCTGATCGTACTTATTCGGATAGGTCAATAGCTCGTTGTGATTGATTTTAACGATAAAAGGGATCTTGTGCGCATATTTTCTAGCGACAATGCCAAGACCACCTAATGTCGATGCCACACCGTTACATCCTGCTTCTATCGCCAACTTCACAATATTATCGGGATCAAAGTAGAGAGGATTTGGCGAAAAAGAAGCGCCAGCAGAATGCTCGACTCCTTGGTCAACAGGAAGAATCGATAAATAACCCGTTCCGGCTAGACGTCCATGATTAAAAAGTCTGGCCAAGTTGCTCAAGACCCGGTTATTACGATCGCTTTCCTTAAAGATACGATCGATCCAGTCAGGACTTGGAGCAATAATAGTTTCCTTTGGTACTTTTTCACAGCGATATTCTAGTAATGAAGAAGCCTCCTCCCCTAACAATTGACCAATCCGTGTATAGTTGAATTCCCCTGTGATACGCTCGATATGTTGTACTGCCATTTTCTTTTCTCCATTAAATCAAATTATTGATTGCATCATAGAAGATCAGATGCATTTTTCCCATTATTTTCTTGCCGTCAAGAGAAGCTAACGATATAATTGGCCAGTTATAACCTTTTATCCCGGTCGCTATGAACACCCAATATCTAATGGCATTCGTCGCCTATTTCTCAATTATTTTGATGTTAGGCTGGTTTTTTCACCGCCAACAGAAAACGTCGAAAGATTTTATCATGGGAAACCGCAGCTTAAACTATTGGGTCACAGCCTTTTCTGCTCAAGCAAGCGACATGACTTCATGGCTATTTCAAGCCTTTCCCGCCGCATTCTTTTTATATGGTGTTTCGCAGGCATGGATGGGAATCGGTCTCGTTGTCTGCATGTTTTTAAACTGGCACTTAATTTCCAAAAAGCTTCGTGTGCAAACGGAAGAGCTAGATAGCTGCACACTCTCCACATTTTTCGAAAAAAGATTTAATGATACCTCGGGAATTCTTCGCGTCAGCACAGCTGCAATGGCACTCTTTTTTACGACCTTCTACCTTTCTGCCAGTCTAATCGGCATCGGCAACATGCTGGAGTCCTTGTTTCAGATGGATTACTTTGTCGGAATCTCGATTGCCGTTGTTGTCGTGGTGATTTATACCATCATTGGCGGTTACTATACCGTTGCACAAATTGATCAATTTCAGGCGATCTTCCTCTTATTGATGGTCATCCTCGTCCCTTCCGTTGCCTTTACCCATCTACCCAACGGCTTTGAAGGAATTATCGAAACGGCAAAGAAATTAGACATCTCACTACAACTCTTTCCCACCGGATCCTTCTTTGAAATTTTAATGCTTTTACAAATCAGCTTAGGCTGGGGCTTGGGTTATTTCGGTCAGCCGCACATCATCACTAAATTCATGGGAATAAAATCTCCTGAGGAGCTTGTCAAATCGAAATACTTGGGCATTTCTTGGCAAATTATTTCTTTAACAGCAGCAGCAACTGTTGGTCTCATCGGGATCAGCTACTTCAACGGCTTTATGAACAATCCAGAACTTGTTTTTGTCGAGATGGTAAAACAGTTATTTCATCCGTTTATTGGTGGATTCATCCTCTGCGCAGTCCTTGCAGCAAGTATGTCGACGATGGACTCGCAAATTTTAGTCTGCGCCTCCATCATTAGCGAAGACTTTTTCAAACACCTCTTCAAACGCCATGCCTCGCAAAAAGAACTGCTGCTCATTTCGCGCATCGGTGTGCTGTTAGTTTCTTTAATCGCACTTCTCATCGCTTTTGATCGCAGCACCTCCCTAATGGACGCCGTCTATTATGCCTGGGCAGGATTAGGCGCTTCCTTTGGTCCACTCGTGCTAATGGCCCTCTACTACAAAAAAACAAACAAGTACGGAGCCTTTGCTGGAATTATTATTGGGGGATGCATCGCGGCTTTTTGGCCGACCATAAATCATCTCTTTTTTCCTCAACTGACGATCTATTCGATGGTTCCAGGGTTCTTTTGTAGTCTATTAGGAATTTATCTCGTTTCGAATATAAAGATAGCAAAGAGAGAAGCATAAGCTTCTCTATGTGATTGGTAGATCCTGCACTTCTATTGTTCCATTTTGTTGAATCAATGCCAGTAACCTGTTTTTAATTACACTTATCTTTGGTTTAAATTCCTCAAAGTGATTTTCTAAAAGCCTCGCAAGTAGATACAGTGCTGTGGTGACTCCGAGCTGACGTGTCAATTGCCTTTTCCCTTTATTTTTGAGTTCATTTTTCGTAATAATGACCTGTACTTTAGCTGTAGAAACTGTCGATTTAGTAGGATCCTTTTCTTCTCTTTGTGCGATGCCGATCGAAAAATAATCAGGCTCACCCTTGTTCCTATAATTGGCCCATCCCGTGGTACCGATACATATTCCTGTCGTCAAAGGAACCTTATTCAATAAGCCTTGCGAAGCGAGTGCAATCGTTTTGGGTTCTGCAATTAATGCATCGGTCAAATCCTCTTCTGGAACCCCAACAAAAATTTTTAACCGTTTATCATACCAATTAAGGCTCGTATCAAAAATCGTTGCCGCATCTGGGGTTGTAATTATTAATCCAGCCAAAAGACCTGAAGTAAAACTTTCTCCGACAGAAATCTTCATGTTAGGATGCGTTTTAATATTATGTTTGAGAAAATTGGAGAGTTCTTCCCAACACTGTGCATTAATTTTTTCTATCTGTTGGGACTTCAAAAGGAATGGATTCGAATCAACAGGAAGGTTTTTAGTCTTCTCGATCCCAATAATAATCGCATTCTCAGTCATTCCCGAAATAGTTAAGAGTTGTGCCAAAGAGACAATGGCAGCGATTTCTTGGTAGACTGCTTTTTTATCTTTTTTAGCAATTGCATCTGAAATTTCTGCATTAAATCGATCGTGTACCGTGCACTCTTTTGTTCCAGCATAGATAGAAAACTCTCCTTCCTGAGGACCAGAAGTGAATCCTTCGCCTGCTGCAATTAGGATCCGATCATCAACACCTTCCTGCTTCAAAAAATTAAATACCGCTCGAATGCTCTCTTCTGGAACTCGATTTAAATTATTTTCTGTGGTCTCTTGTCCATAATTAACAAGTCCTCCAATCAGGTATTTGGAACTCCCATCATGACTTGCGATGGTTTGTGCGTCTTTTCCTGCGGCTGCCGAATTCACTAAAATGAGTTTAAGAGGGTAGGAAGTTTCTGCGTGCGCACATTTTTTCGTCAGAACCTCATGAACCATGGTTCCTAAAACTTCCCGGATGGTTTTAAGTTCTTCTAAGCAACACTTCTTTAACATTTCTAAAAATCTGAGTGTGCAGACGGCCCCACTTTTTTTATTCGACATGAAACTTCCCTCAGACTATTTCCTTCCGTTTATACACAAGTGAAATCAAAAATCTGTTTTTGATTTCACTTGTGTATAAAGAATTCTGGATTTAATTTTATTAAATTTTAATCAAATAGATTAAAATTCCATTCACACAAAAGTGAGATGGTAATGACAATATCAAAGATTTCATCATCGACCGAATTCATGGTTTCACACTCTCTCAAAAAAAACGGCATAAAAAAACCTCTCCCAATCGTTATACCGATTAAAGGAGAGGTTTTTGTGACAGATCCCTCAGATGAATCGGAGGGTTTCCCGATTAAGGGTTCTCTGATTCATTGCCTGACTTATTCAGGCGAGGTCTTCTAGGGATTGGTTACCCAAGCTCTA
>CAYIYO010000008.1:0-48258 GCA_964367715.1 uncultured bacterium | reverse complement strand
AATTTATTTTATAGCTTGACGCGTATGCGCGGCAGCGATGAAAAACTTATGACCGACCCCGTGACCGATTACAAATATTCTGATTGGGATTGGACACGATAATAGGTTGCAAGTGTGTGATTTTCTGAACACTCATAAAAAAGAATGAGCTGCTGGTACAGCTGGCGCTTTTCCCATTCAAAGGCACGTTTAAACCAAACGTGTTGCTCATTAATTTTTCCACTTAAAAAATGGCCCAGAAGTGTCCAACTGCGTGGATAGGTTGTTTCCAGTACACTATTAAAATGAATTTGTGCCAGTTCTTTCCCTTCCGATGCATGTAGCCAAATTCCGTAAAGAGAGAAAAAAGGCGAACTCTCTTGACTTAACATCTCAATAGAGTAACGATGGAAGATTTTCCCTGCTTCCGCCCAATTTTTTTCTATTAGCAAGGCGGTTACAAGGCGTACTTCAAAGGATTGACGGGAAGTAGGAGACATGTCGGCTTTCAATGCATGCGCAATGCATATTTTTGCAGAGTTGATCGTCCTTTCTTCAAGAGCCTGATCAATTAAGAGAAGAGCTGCCCTTTCTTCATCCACGGTCATTACAGGGCTAAATAGTAGCGCATTAGGCTGATTGGCTATAACCGCTTTCACGCAGGCGACCGTGTGGTGGAGAGTATGATCGGCAGAGGTAACACATTGTTTGACTTTTTCTAAACATTCTTTCGCTAGCTCAAACTGTTTCATATTAAGCAGTGCAAAAAGAATGTTGCCGACAATTGTTGAAGAAGGCGGCGACATCTCTAGTGCCTCGACCAAAACCTCTTCTAAAATGTAGGGTTTATCAAGCCAAAACGCGAGCTGGATACTGAATTGGAGGTTACTCAAAAATTCCGATGTGACAATTGAAGGATCTTCCGCAAGAAAAGGCAGGGGTTCCCAATATTTTTTTAGGCTAGTGAAGAGTCGCTTCACATGCTTACTATTAGCAACATTAGGGAGGTGGCGGGTGCCCAACAAAACAAACTGGTAGGTTGCCATACGATGATGGCGTGAGCACTCGTGCATACGGTAAAGAATATGCTCTTGCAGCACATGAAGGAGTGGATGATTCGGATAGCGACGGTATGCTAACTCAAAGCATTTGATTTCCTCTTCGTATTCATGCAACATCTGGTATACAAGGGCTTTTCCTAGATATTCGAGGGGAGCTCCCGGAGTACTATGAAGCTTTTCAAACTCTAGCAAGGCTTCGTCATACAGCTCCACTGCTTTTGCTGGAACCGAACAATTTCTGGCCTGTTCCAACAGGGTGATTCCTGCACGAAAAAGTGCTTCCCTTCCCTCTGCTCGGCCAACAAATGCATAGCCAATTCGACGGTATTCACTCAACGCTGTCGCATAATCCTTGTGCGCAAGAAAGGCATCTGGAACCGCCAAGCATTTGACCATAATATTCTGCGCGCCAATCGACACATGAAAATTAGTGATTTCATAATCGACATCGCGCGCCAACAATCCGACGTGGGTACCAAAAAGGGGAAGGTGACTAATATAGGAAAATTGAAGAACATCGTTGAGATAGATATGCAAATGGTCATCAATTTTATCGATCCGCACATCATACCACTGGCCACGCACAAGCTCAACCTCAGGAGCCTGTAGCACCTCTACAGTCGATCGCAGAAGCTTTGTTGAGGGAGATAAATCCGATCCAAGCCACAAACAATACCCATCATTAAGATGGCGGCGCTCTGTCGCCTCAGGCACATTGAGAAGGAAACCAATCCCATGACCTCGCGCACCAATTTTAATCTTCGCTTCCAATCGTATATTTTCCGCAAAAGAGGCCTTGGAAATCATCAAATGCATCCAATCTGACGTCTCTGCCGTTCGCGTAATTGCCATATGCTCCGCAAAAAAAACATTCTCCTGAAATTCCCAGTCTTTTTTGCTGTCAGGACGAAGCTCAGCAAGCTGAAACCACTCTGCTCGTCCTTCCAAATAACTTTGCAGATCAAACAATAACGCATCGACGCTAGCATAGCGCTGGGAAGGATCGGTCGACAAACACTTGACTGCCATGCGCGCCAAAATTCGGGGAACATCTCGATAAGGAGCGACATCCGCGGGATCTCGCACAGGCTCTTTACCTGCACTTTTACGAAACTCCTGCAACGACTTTCGTCGAAAAGGAAGGCGCAGCGTGAGTAGTTGATAAAGGATCACACCAAGAGAGTAGATGTCGGTTTGAAAGGTCGCCGACAACCCCTGCGCGCGCTCTGGCGCCATATAGCTAACGGTTCCTACGATCTTCCCCACAAGAGTCAATCCACTCAAGCTAGAATGTCCTTTAGGTTCTTCCAGCGCATTCTCTTCAGGCTGGCGTACTAGCTTTGCCAAGCCCCAATCGAGAATTAACACTTCGCCGTAAGGCCCCACAATAATATTTTCGGGCTTAAGGTCGCGATGTAGAACGTCTTTAGAATGTGCATATGCCACCGCTTGGGAAATGCTGACAAAGATGCGCATCAAAGCAGGAATAGAGCTTCCGATATAATCGAGCTTTTCCCCTTTACGGACCTGTGCCTTTGTTTTTTTTAAAATTTCTTTTAATGTTTCTCCCTGCACAAACGGCATGGTATAATAAACTTCTTTGCCCTCTTTGTGGATGGCATAGATTGGAATAATAGAAGGATGTGTGAGCTGGCACGTAATGTGCGCTTCTTTGAGAAAACGATAGTTGATCTGTTTAAAATCGAGAAGGTCGGGGCGGATGCGTTTAAGCGCGATCCTTCTCCCACAAAGAGTGTCATAGGCAAGAAAAACCTCTCCCATTCCCCCTTTTCCAATACTAGAAAGGACCTGATAAGGACCAATATTGAACTGCACCTCCTCACTTTTGGGGATGTGCCCATGGACTAATGAGAAGGAGCCTTCGGTGGTGTCGTTTTTTTCATCGTTGGTCATGTTCTATGGGGAGTTATAATCTCCCTTCCTTTTGTAATTGCTTCCAAAGGGTTAACGCTTCTTGAGAAGCAAAATTCACAAAACAGTTATTCCCCATCTCCTCGTCGAAATAAATTCCATTGGACGTTCCATAAGATGCTTGCATCTGATGAAATAATGCATTCATTCCGTGTTCATCCCGTTCAGGCAACGAATACCGAAATCCACAGTTAAGGAAACGAAAGCAATAAAGCTTCCACTCCCGTCGTCCCAATCGGATCGCTTCTTCAATAGTATCCGCTTCAACAAGGGTCGCTTTTTCCCCACCTTCTTCCTCAATGAACCACCGGTACTTCTGCGGCTCTACACGACGAAGAAAAAGATGCTTTCTGCCCTCGCGGCGAAGATGTACTTCTGCGACATGAATTAATGCCATCCCTATCTTATTCTCTGTCATTGAAATTTTCTTCTGAGAAATAGTATTCACGAAAGATGATATAGATACCACCAACAAAAAAGAGGGAAGGCATTAAAATTGACCATTCCAGGTGAAAAAAGTAGATAGTAAACAGCCCCAAAAGGATCACTGAAGTGATAATCAAATCATAATGGCGCGCAGTCAAAAATTGTCGCGTTGCCAACATCGCCCACAAAGATAAAAGAATGCCAGGCCACCAAAAATTAAAATAAAGATTAAGTGCAAGGCAAATTAAAAATACGCCGTTAGAAATGGCGTCTGCTTTCTTTTTTGAGAGGATAGGTGCAGTCATTGTTTTCCTTGTTTAGATATTTTGATTTTGATCTCGATTCGGTTTTCTTATCGCAGATTCCACGGTTTATACTCAAACCAATTTATACCGCTCGTGATTCAATTTTTAGACTACCGATAAATATTCTATATGTTATACCGAACGAGGTAGTTGAAAAGGCGTTTGGTATATATATTCAGTATAATTATACCGTTCGTGGTTCAAAATTTGATTTTTGGGCCGCGTGAAAGCTCCCGCGGCCCAAAAATCAAATTTTGAATCACGAGCGGTATAGGAGATAATCATGTTTATTTCAAATAATTATTATTTACATAGCGAGGGGGTAAATGGAGAAAAAGTTAAGGAGTTTAACCATGAGCGTTTTCTCAGACTTTTTAATGAAGCATGTGATGAAAAAGATGACTCGCTTAAAAAAGAAAAATACAACTGGATTTACAGAGAATTTATTGAAAAAGATGTCAAAGGAGAATTTTCGGATCTTTTAGTTGTGGATTTCTATACTCTTCTTGAAGCTTACGCAGGCGAAGAGTTCGTAACACCTAAAGAAGGCGCTCGTTTCATGGAATTTTCGTTATATTTTTCTCTTAATAAGAGTCATCTTCTTTCCGATGTTTCCACTCTAGAAGAATTAAGTGAGATTAACTATTTCTCTCAAATAAAAGAAATCATAAAAGATGTAAATAAATGTGCGGAAAAGGCAAAGCAAAAACAACTAACTAATATCGTTGTTAAAATATTAGATCGTCTGCAAGAGTGTTACAGTAACATTCCCGAAATAAGGGAAGATCCCTCCCTCTCCCAAGAAATAAATGCATTACGCGAAAAAATGACTACAGAAGAACTTTAAGATAGCTGCCTGTAAGCGATGCGTTGCAGGCGGCTATTTCTTCCGGCGTTCCCTCACACACCAACTCCCCCCCTTTATCTCCTGCGTCAGGTCCCAAATCAAAGACATAGTCAGCATTTTTTATCATATCAAGATTGTGTTCGATAATGACCATGGTATTGCCTTTATCCACGAGTTTATGAAGCACCGTAAGCAGCTTATTGATGTCATCGCTATGAAGTCCTGTCGTTGGCTCATCTAAAAGGTAAAGGGTTTTTCCTGTCGAACGCTTGCTTAACTCGCGGCTGAGCTTGATCCGCTGCGCCTCTCCACCAGACAACGTCGCCGTTTCCTGTCCAATCTTCAGATATCCCAATCCTACAGCATTCAACGTATTTAGAATTCTTATGATGCGCGGATGATTCGCAAAAAGGATAATCGCCTGATCAACGGTCAGTTCTAAAATTTCACCAAAGTTTTTTCCTGCATATTTAACTTCTAGGCTAAGAGGATTAAGGCGCATGCCGTGGCATTCATCGCAGACGACTTTCACTGGGGGAAGGAAATGCATTTCGATGCGTTTATATCCTAGTCCCCAGCATGCCGTGCACATCCCGCGTCGATGATTATAGCTAAAATGCTTTCCTTGGAGCCCTTTGGTTCGCGCCGCAGGAAGGGACGCAAAAAATTCGCGAATGCGTGGCAAAACTTCTACATACGTTCCAATATTAGAACGCACAGTTTGTCCAAGCGGGGCCTGATCGATCGACAGAAGGCGGTCAAAATGGCTAATCCCTTTAACCTTCGCAAAGCCCATGTCGATCGCATCTTCGCGATGAATACTTTTCTTGATTGCAGGTAAAATCACCTCTTCTAGTAATGTCGATTTTCCTGATCCCGACACTCCCGTGATGCACGTCAACACGCCAACAGGAATATTGAGTGATAGATTCTTTAAATTATGAATTTTTGCTTTAATAATTTGCAGTGTCTCTTTTGTACGCACACGGCGCTTTTTCGGCAGAGGAATCATTTTTCTTCCGGATAGGTAATTGCCGGTAAGAGAATCTTTGTTTTTTAGAATCTGCTTGTACGTTCCGCGCGCAGTAATATGCCCACCATATTCTCCCGCGTGGGGTCCGAAGTCGAGAATGTAGTCCGCAGTGGCGATCGTTAAAGGATCATGCTCGACCATGAGCAGGGTATTCCCTAATTCTTTAAGCTTTTTGAGGGCGTTATTAAGCCGTGAATTGTCGCGGGGATGAAGACCAATCGTCGGCTCGTCCAACACATAGAGAACACCCGTAAGGCCGCTTCCAAGCTGACGCGCTAAGCGAATGCGCTGCGCCTCGCCACCGGAAAGCGTTGGCGCTCTTCGATCAAGAGTGATATAATGAAGCCCGACTTCACACAAAAAAATCAGACGGCTGATGAGCTGCTCTTTAATCTCTTCAAGAAGCTTTCCTTCTGCCTTTTTCAGCTTTATCTTCTCCACAAAAGCCAACGCTTTTTCAATCGGCAGGGCACAAAGGGTCTGAATCGGCGTCTCTTCGATCGTCACATGACGGGCAATAGCATTGATGCGCGCACCATTACATGTTGGACAGCTATGTTCATCAAGGAAGGGGAGTAACGACCGTCGAATCTCTGTCGTCGCACTGCGTCCCGCCTTTGCCAACACGTGATTGATTCCAATCCAAGAAAATTTTAATCCTTGTTTCGTGGTGTACACCTTTTCTGATCCATTTAATAAGAGCGCAATCTTATTTTTTGGAAGGTCCATCAACGTTTTAAAAGGATCGATTTTTTCGGCATCAAGGAAGCATTCAAAGACTTTAAATGCCCCTTTCGTATGCTTATCCAACCACAAAAATTGCATGAGAGCAGATGCAGAATGGGTCATAATATCTTCGCGCTGTGTCAGATTCGCCCCATATTGGTAGCCCAGTCCTTGGCAGTCGAAGCACATCCCTTCATTGACGTTGAATGCAAAGGTATGCGGAGTAATCGTTGCATAGGATTTCCCGGTACTTTCAACAGAAAATGCAAGATTGAATAACACATCTTCATTATTTTCACGCATCACAACAAGGGTATTTTGCCCGAATGAAGCGGCATTTTCTATTGCTTCCGCCACCCGATTTTTTATACTCGCCTGCACTTTGATTCGATCAATCACAAGCATCAATTCATTTTTGCGCTTACGATCAAATCCCATCGTCGCACTTTCTTCGTCGAGATCATGAAAAACGCCATTTAAACGAATACGAACAAATCCCTGACGGCGCAAACGAACGATTGTTTCTTCAAATTTTTCGTTTTTCTTCAATTCAATCGGAGCCAAAATCTGAATCTTTTCTCCCTCAGGATACGCCAACACGCGCTCCACAACAAAACTTTTGCTAATGGAACGAATGACTTCTCCCGTCTCAGGATCATGTGGAATTCCAATCCGCGCATATAAAATACGCAAATAATCGTAAATCTCGGTCATGGTTCCAATGGTAGAGCGCGGATTCCCCGCATGTGCCTTTTGTTCAATCGCAATCGCAGGCGAAAGGCCATCGGCACGTCCCACTTTTGGCTTAGGCATCTGTTTAACGAATTGGCGTGCATACGAAGATAATGACTCGATATAGCGGCGCTGTCCTTCGGCATAGATGGTATCAAAAGCAAGCGAGCTTTTTCCCGATCCCGAAGGCCCGGTAAAAATGGTGAGCTTCTCTCGCGGGATGACGACATCAAGGTGCTTAAGATTGTGCTGTTCTGCTCCTACTATAGTAATTTCTTGAATAGGGGTGGTCGCTTTATCCTTATTTTTCTTGCCCTGCTTTAGTGCTTCCAGCGTCCGTTTTTCGGGGGAATGCTCTAAAATTTCACGGATCGCCTCGCCAGAAGGGGTATCCATCTTCGCAATGGCCTCCGGTTTTCCCATCGCCACCAACTCTCCACCCCCACTTCCTCCCTCCGGACCCAAATCAATGATCCAGTCCGCTGTCTTCACAACATCCATATTGTGCTCGATGACAATCAATGTATTGCCTTTGTCGACAAGAGCCTGAAAAACATCTAGGAGATGATGAATATCGTGAAAATGAAGCCCTGTCGTCGGTTCATCAAAAATATAGAGGGTGCGTCCTGTGGAAGGGCGAACTAGCTCCTTAGCAAGCTTTACCCGCTGGGCTTCTCCACCAGACAATGTGGTCGAAGACTGTCCTAATTTAATATAACCGAGGCCGACGCGAACGAGTGTGTTAAGTTTGTTTTTTAATGAAGGAATGTTGCTGAAAAACTCCAAAGCCTCTTCCACTTCCATCTCAAGAACATCATAAATGTTTTTGCCCTTGTAATAGATCGAAAGGGTCTCATGATCAAAACGGCGCATCTGACATAACGAACACTCAATCCATTCGTCTTCCATAAAGTCCATGTCAATGCGCATCATCCCCATCCCACCACACTGAGGACAGCTCCCTTCTTTCACATTAAAGCTAAATCTTCCTGCTGTATAGCCGCGCGCACGGCTTTCTGGAAGTTGCGAAAAGAGGTCCCGAATCTCGTCGAAAACTTTAATATACGTTGATGGATTCGATCGCGGATTGCGTCCAATCGGGGACTGGTCGATGGCAATAATTTTATCGATGCCTTCAATCCCCGTTATCTTTTTGTGTGCACCGATGGTTAACTCTGCTCGATGAAGGGCATTAGCTAGCGCAGGATAAAGAATATCCGTAATTAACGAAGATTTTCCAGAACCAGAAACACCTGTCACACAGGTGAAAACTCCCAATGGAAATTTCACTGAGATATTTTTTAGATTGTGATGCGTCGCCCCTACGATCTGAATGCACTCTTTGCCCGGGCGGCGACGTTTCTTTGGAATCTCAATCTTACGTTTACCAGAAAGGTACTGTCCGGTCACTGAATGCGCGCTTTGAAGAAGATCTTGGAGCGTTCCCTTTACAACGATTTCCCCTCCGCGAGATCCCGGCCCCGGACCAAAGTCGACAATACAGTCGGCATTCCAAATGGTCTCTTCATCATGTTCGACGACGATCACAGTATTGCCCATGTCGCGGAGATGCTTCAACGTTCCTAATAGTCGTTTATTATCTCGCGGATGCAACCCAATCGAAGGCTCATCCAAGATATAGGTGATCCCAACCAATCCGCATCCTATCTGCGACGCCAGACGGACGCGCTGCGCTTCCCCGCCGGACAATGTCGGCGCGGTTCGATCCAACGTAAGATAGTGCAGTCCTACTTCTTCTAAAAAGCGCAAACGCTCGCGCACCTCCTTCAAAAGCTCTTCGGAAATTACTTCTTCCATTGGAGAAAGTTTCAACTTCTCAAAAAAGGCAAGGCAGTTTCCCACTGTCATCTGTGTCAATTCATGGATCTTTTTCCCGCCCAGTTGCGCTGCCGCCGGATACGCTTTAAGGCGGGCCCCATGGCAACTCGGACACTCCTGAATATCCATCAACACATCGAGTCGCTTTCGGTAACGCTCACTCGACGCCTCTGCATATCGCTGATGCGCCTCCCACAACACTCCTCGCCATTGAATATGATCGGTCCATCGCGCACCGGTCACAGGATGCACAAACTGCATCCGTGTCCATTTCTTCTCCGTTCCATACAAAAATACGTGCTTCGCAGCATCAGACAACGTTTTCCACGGCTTCTTGACACTAAACTTATACTGCTCGGCAAGATTATCATAAATATTTCCATAACGCACGGTTTCGTAAGAGCTGGCCACAATACAACAATCATCTGCAATGCTTTTGGTCGGATCGATGATTTTATCAAGCTCAAACTCTTTGACGATCCCCATGCCATTGCAGCGCTCACACATTCCCGCCGGACTATTAAATGAGAAATCCTGCGGCTCAAGTGAATGATAAGAAAGTCCGGACTCCTGCGAATACGCATGCGTCGAATAAAGAATTTCTTCCTCTGTGTCCGGATTCCACACGACGCACGACCCATTCCCCAGATTTAACGCATTGATCACCGCCTCGGCAAGGCGGGAATTCTCTTCTGTTTTAATCTTTAAACGGTCAATCACAACGTCGACATCGTGCGCAAGATTTCCATCCAACGCCACCTCATTGTTCAAGTCGACCATCGTTCTATCGACGCGTGCGCGCGTGAACCCTTTACGAAGTAAATCCTGAAAATCCTCTTTGAATTCAGCCTTCTTCCCACGCGCAAAAGGTGCCAAAATAACCGCACGCTGTCCCTGAGGAAGACTTTGTACAGAACGAATAATGCGCTCCTTACTTTGCGAGGTCACAGGCTGTCCGCTAACCGGACAATAAGGCACCGCCACACGCGCAAAAAGAACACGTAGATAATCGTAGATCTCTGTCATGGTTCCGACTGTCGAACGCGGATTCTTTCCAGCAGTTTTCTGCTCAATGGAGATAGTCGGTGTTACGCCAGAAACAAACTCGACATCAGGCTTTGCCATGTCTCCCAACTGTCGGCGCGCAAAAGGGGAGAGCGACTCAATGTAACGGCGCTGGCCTTCTACATACAACGTATCAAACGCCATCGAAGATTTTCCCGAACCTGAAACACCAGTGAATGCAATGAGTTGATTAGGCGAGAGGATAAGATCCACAGATTTTAGGTTGTGAACCTTCACTTTTTTTAAAATAATTTCTCTAGTATTCACTTTATTTTTAAACCTTCAGGAGTTATAACCTCAAAAAAGACAATGATATCAAGCGTAATGATAAGCTGCAAGGTTAGGTAATGATGAAGAAACTATTAGTCGGACTCCCTTTGTTATTAACAGTCAGTTCGTTTGCTGATGAACCTAGAAAAAATATTTACCCTACGCTTTCTTCTTATCCCAATTGGAAAGAAATCGACAAGCTTCGCCACACCAAGCAAGACCTTCAAATGACAAAAAGTGGGGAATTCTTCTATGGACGGCTTACTGCTCTCCCCTCATTGGTCTATTCCTTTGGCAAGCTCTCCTTTAAACCGAACGAAGTGGCTATTATTCTAAAATCAGAAAAAGATCCCACAAAAATCACCTACATTACCAATGATGGAGAACGCTACGTCGCCACCCCAGAATCATTAAATTTTTCTTTTGTCGGAGACAAACAAACACTGACCGATCTCAGTCAACTCACGCTCCTTTTAGTCAACGCCGGAACCGAGGAACGTCCTCTTATCCCTCTTCGCAACCTCTACACCTTAAAAATGACCAATGGAGACAGTGTCTCTCTCATCTTCACCGACACAAGCTTCCAATTCGGCGACGTCGATAAAGACATTGTCCCTGTCGACGCGATCGAAAGTCTCTCCAGAGAAAAAGGGGTTCACTTCGCCCAAGGCGACAAACAAGAACACTGGCTTCCTTTTCTCATCAAAGACAAAACCTTTAATGCCTTCATCCCTAAAATCGATGAAACCATTGCCATTCCCTGGAGCGATGTCGACTCAATCCAAAAGGTAAATCCCGACCACGACGTCGATACAATCGCAGAAATCCTGCCTTTACTTCCTAAAGAACTACAAGCCCGCGTCCTACCCGGAGTATGGGCCCCTTCCACCTCTTTGATTTTTGCGTTAAATGATGAACAAGAATCTGACGACTCCATTCATGTTAGGGGCATGCATGCAAAAGAAACACCCCCCATTTTATTCGCCGGCAGACAAGGCTTTAACATCCCCGAAGGCATCGCTTTTGAGGGGGAACAGGAATACCTGAAAATGTCTCCATCCACCATCCTTGCGTTTTCCGAAGAACTTACTTTTCAGATGATCGCCATGGTCGACATTGAACCAGAAGCTTTTGATGTTCCACTCCTCGATCCCGACGAAGAAGAAGAACCGACCGATTCCTTCACTTTTGTCACTGGAAATAAAGGAAACGATGACGCCATCATCGCCATTACAGAGACCTCTCATGAAGTGCGTTTATCAGACGAACAAATTGCCGAACTAAAGAAAATCCTAGAGCGTGAAGAGCAAGAAATTGCAGACGACGAATGGACAAGCCCTTTCTTTGGTGACCGTGAAGAAACGGAATCCACCGAAGAACTTCCTATCGACCGCGACAATACGGGCGATGAGCAGTTCGATCCGATTCCTTCTATACACAAGTGAATTCAAAAAATTGCTTTTTGAGCATGTCAATCGCGGGAGCTTTCACATCGCTTAAAAACCGATTCTTGATTTCACTTGTGTATAAAAAGTAATCTAGTATGTTCTATTCAATAGTTCGTACGTTGTTAAAGAAGAGCCGCAGCAATGGGTCACCCGATAAGGAGTTTTATTTCTTTTCTCCACTGCAAAAAAAATAATCGTATTATTGTCTCCAACTACAACCGGAGGTTTGATTTCCTCTAAATCAAACTCTCCATAAAGCCCTTCGGGAGCATACTGCTCTTCCGAACGACTTCTAATAAGCGCACTTCCATTTTCAATATAAGAAAATTTTTCCTGCTGCGCAAGATGATTGATAGTTTTTGCCATGAGTGTCAAATTCCCTTTAATGTCAGGAATTTCTTCGATAAGATCTGTTACCGTAGTGAATCTTTTTCCATTAATCTGAATATATGATTGTTTTGACGAGGAAATAAATTCGATAGGGTATTCATTATAATAAATTCTTTGTGGATACTCTTGTTTTTTGTATCCTAATATACTTGTTGTCATGATTTTTCCTTTATTAAACACATTTAAATGTGATTCTAATTTTTTATATATTTTATTTTATTTTTCTTTAAAAGAAAATCCTTCATAAGGATTCAAAGGAATTTGCCACTCCGATCGAAACATCCCCGGCTGTTCCAACGGAAAGATTAAAGAGTCATCTTCTAAAATATACATCAACGCAAGATCCTGAGAAATGAGATCAATACAAATTCCTAGATGGCAATCCTTCTGCTCTCTTGCCCAATTTGTATCCGCAAGATGAACGCTGTGTTCTGCCAATTTTTGAATTGTTTTAGTTGGTAAGCTTTCATAGATAAACGTCTGAATTTGCAGCGCCCTTTTGCGCACTTTATCACCTTTTAAGGAAGTGGCTTCTTGAAAAATACTGAAAAATTCCGCATACCATCCGCCAACTGTTAAGTGGGTCGGGATCATTTGTATTTTTTCATCGAACTCCCTTTGTTTATCCGAAGGAATAAGTGCGTGAGCTTTCTTCATTACCTCTTTAGTTGCACTTTCAATAAGAGGAATTTCCGCTAAAAATTTACCCGGAAATACTTGATTGTTTAGCCATGCAATGGGGGAAAGTTCACTATCCATCGCTTTGACCAAAGAGTGATTTCCAGCCAAAAGTGTAAATGCATGTGAAGGGGTGTAAATGGGAATACATTCAAAAGGATTTTTTCTGAAAAGAGCCTTTTTTTCTTCGGGTAATTCTTTTAAAAATTGAATAATGCGTTCAAAAAAAAATGTTAAATCTTCCGAATTGATAGTAATTGTGGGCGGGGGAGTGGCCCTTTCTAAGTAGACTTCTAAGACGCGTTGGGAAACGTTTCCGCAAATCGTACGCCATGGCGTGTACTCTAATTGCTTCCAGCTTCCTCCTCTTGCTAAAACCTCTTCGTTGTCTGTACAATAATAGGAAAGGGTATCGTCAATAAAATCCTTCGTGCTGACGTATTTAATAAGCTTAGGTAGGAAAGAAAATTTTGAATTGCAAGTAAGAAGAATCGAACACACAAGTTCTTGGAAAGAATCGGGATTGTCAACGCGCTTCCAATCAAAGGGAGTTGTTCTTCCTTCTGTATCATAAATAAGAAATCCTCCTTTATTTTCCCCTAGGCAATTACCCTCTTCTAACTGAATATTAGGATCGTAATGAAGGTGAATGCGCTCCTGCAACCTTTCCTGAATTAATCCCATAAACTTACTTAAAATTTCTGGAGAAATTTCAGGAGAAATAACGCATATTCGTTTCCTTAAAGAGGTCGTAATCGAATAATAAATGGAAGGTTTGATCATGCTTTCATCTTTTCCCTCCGACATCTCCGCAAGTGAGTTTTCCCACGCCTTAAGCAAAGGATTACTCATCTGTGATTCATAGGCAAAGCTTGTTAAATAATAAGGAGAGGTCCGACGTGCTGAAGAGGGGGGCTGATGAAGAATAGAATAGTCTGTGATCTTTTTAAGAAGAAAATGAATGGAAATTTTTTTTGTTTGTTGTGAAAATCGTTCAGTAAATAAACCCAGAATAATAGAATTTAATGTCTCTTTTATTTGCGTAATCCCTACGGCACGACACGCAGCGACAACTCCTGGAACTTCACTAAGATGGTGAAAGGGGGGAGTAGTGTTATGAATATATCCCTCTCGATTTACAAAAAATTCTACATTAAGATGATAATTATTCATGCGCAGCAAAAAAGGAAAATCGCGAGAAACGTTTTCGATCGTTCGCGTCAATTTTCCTGTTTTTAAAAGAGAAATAAAATCATTAAAACAGAAAAGAGGGTGAGAATTTAAAAGAAGGATAGCAAAAGATGTTGCAAAACAAGATCCTGCCGGACCTTGTCGAAGATGTGATAAAAATGCAGCTAAAGCTGTTTTTTTTGCATCCAGTTCAGTGATGGGCTCATCCGGATCTTTGTTAAGATTAAGTCTAATGAGGTGTGAAGCAATGGGATTTCCTGAAAGTGGTGTTCTGATTTCCTGAATTTTTTCTCGGATCTCCTGTAAATGCAGATACATCCCACTTCTTTTTAATGCATTTTGATGATTCGTCGGTTTGTGATCTTTAAGAATAAACTCAATTAAAAGGAACTCCACAAGCGCTTGATTAATTTGTCCCTTCTTCGTAAAAAGCAACTCCGCAAATTCTTTTGTTAAATTCACATAATAACCCTCTTCTGGATCTTCCAATCCGGTCTTTTGTCGAATAAGTTTAATCGTATTTAAGCGCTGTCTTACATTTTGAATGACATCTTGAAAAATAGTGTCAATCTGATTGAGTTTTTTTATGATTTGAAGTCTATTGATTTTTTTTATTTTTTTAGGCAGGTGATCAACAGCATAAATAATTTTACCTATTCGACTTTCCGCTTCACATGGTGTCATCGAAAGGATTAAATTTGCTGCAAAAATAAGAAGCGGCTCCTTTTCTTCGGTCTCGCATGTATAAAATAAGTGCACAAGAGCTTCCCACGTTTCTTTTGACAAACGAGAATACAATTGGTCCCATGTAGGAGCTTGTAATGAACGATAAAAGGTTAAACAAGCGAGAGCACTATCTCCATATAATTGCAGTGAAGGCAATGTTTCAATAAACATTTGGCAGTGGCAGGTCACAATGGGAACCTCAGCCACTGCACTGACTTTTAGAGTAAGCCTTGAAGATCGAGAACTCCGCATTAGTCTGTGTGCCCCAGGAAAAGAAGAGACTCTTGTTACAGGACTTTTCGTGCTCTCTATAAATTCTTCTAGATTTCTTTGACTTAGTCCTTTAATTTTTTGTATTAATATCCCCCTTTTAGGCTCAGAAATATGCGCTAAATTACTTAATGGGGAGTGAGGAGAATTTGAATGTAGACGCGCTTCCTGACAAGTCATCTAATCACCTTTTTTTTCATTTGTTGAAGAAAAGGACTAAATCAAGGTGACAAGTGAAGTCATACGTGAGTGATAAGAAAAAAAAGAAGCCTATGTGAAAAAATGTTTTACATAAGCTTCTTAAAATAATTAACGTTGAGGAACAATTTGATACGTATTTTGTTGTGTTGAAGGGGGCCGATTAGGGGAGGTCGTTTGCTGAGTGGGCCGTCGCTCATAATAAGATTGAGGGACCGCTTGTTGCTGCTGCCTTTCCTGCGGCGGCGCTCCTTCCACTAAACTAGGTGAAATCTGAATTTTTTCTGCAATAATGTAATAAGGCGGCGCACGTTCAGGCTCGAAAAATGGGCCTTGAACGGTCACAACCTTAAATTGTTTTTCCGCAGCAATAAATTTCTGTCTTGTCTCTTCCGATAATTTTAGTGTCTGCGGATTCTCCAAAATAGGGGCATTGTTTTTATCAATTTGAACAGGTCCCAACAGTGTAAACTCGGTATTATCCCCAATGGAAATGAGCTTTATCTCCTTTCCCATCTGTTTGATTGTTCCTCGGACAGTAATTTGAAGTTCATCCATTGAGACGCCAATCATCGCCATCGTATTTTCTAAAGAAGAATAGACCATTCGATGGTTCGGTTTCCAGCGCAGCGTCGCCTGGACATCGGTAACGACAACCTCAGCAACATCATTCATCGTTCTGAGTTTCTTCTCTAAACCCAAACGACAAGATTCTGTACAAATACCGGGAGGCCACTTTATTGTAACTAGTTCTATTTCAGCACTTAAATGTTTTGTAAAGCAAAACAATCCGCAAAGCGCTAAGATGAAAAAAGAGCGAGGTCTCATAAATGTATCCTTTTAAAAACCAAATTTTGAATCACGAGCGGTATAACTTAGGTTAATAACTTTAATCGTTTCTATTTGCAAGGAAAGAAAATGATATCTCCTTCTCCACTTCACACAAAAATTATCGCAACGATAGGTCCAACTGTCGGCACCTATGAAAAAATTCGTGAACTGATAGAAGCAGGTGTCGATGTCGCACGTCTGAATTTTAGTCACGGCACTCATCCGGAACACGCAGAAAAAATTGCCATCCTTAAACGTGTTCGCAAAGAGCTAGGCCGCCCACTCGCCATCATGCTCGACACCAAAGGTCCGGAAATCCGCCTAGGAAAAATCAAGGAAGGCGCGCTGACTCTTCATCCAAAACAACACTGGCGTCTCGTGCCAGAAGAGGTCGAAGGAGACGCTGAACGCATTTCCCTCCGGCCGGGATTTGTCCTCAATCAACTTAAAGTGGGAATGCATGTCCTCTTCGCCGACGGATACATCGCCGGACACATTATCTCGATTGATCACAGCGGCGTGGTTGTCGAAATCGATAATGGCGGCATCATCAACAGCGGAAAAAATGTCTCTTTCCCTTACGTCGCCATCGATATCCCTTCTGTCTCCGACAAAGACATCGCTGACATCAAATTTGGATGCGAACAAGATGTCGACTATATCGCCGCTTCCTTCGTCCGCTGCGCCGACGATGTTCTTGAAATAAAAAAAATTCTTGCTTCTTACAATAGAACTGACATCCTGGTCATCGCAAAAATAGAAAATCACGAAGGTGTCGAAAATTTCGATGAAATCGTCCATGTCGCCGATGGAATCATGGTCGCTCGCGGAGACTTGGGCGTTGCCGTTCCGCTGACTCACGTTCCTCGTCTACAAAAAATGATGATCCGCAAATCCTACCTCGCAGGAAAACCCTCCGTCACGGCGACTCAAATGCTAGAATCCATGATCACGAATCCGCGCCCGACACGTGCAGAAGCATCGGACGTCGCTAATGCCATCTATGACAGCACATCGGCAGTGATGCTCTCCGGAGAAACAGCAGTAGGAAAATATCCGATCGAAACAGTAAAAATTATGCGCAGTATCGCTGCCGAAGCAGAGTCCGATTTTGACTACCGCACCTTTTTTAATACGCACTCACCCCTTCTCTTTCACGACGTGACCTCAGCAGTGACCTTGGCAACGGTAAAAACCGCCTATAGCTTTAATGTAAAAGCGATTTTTGTTTTTACTACAGGAGGGTCAACTGCACGTCTGCTCGCACGTCTACGTCCTCCCATGCCGATATTGGCGATGACATCGAACGAAAAATGTTATCAACAAATGGCGCTCAATTGGGGAATTGTTCCTATTTTAGCGGAACCAAGCAAAGATTTGGTCGAAGCATTTAGCAAATTAAGTCAATACGCACTAGAAAAAGGCTATGTTAAAGACGAAGACATCGTTGTCCTCACCGCGGGCTCTCCTTTCGGCATCTGCGGCACAACAAATATGATGATCGTCGAAACAATCCATAAAGCACTCTGATTTAAAGCCGAGCCATAAAGATTTCCCTGACCAAAATTATCGTTTTAACGTACTCGATCACGGCGCCTGTCATAAGTTTTTCATCATGGTAGCGATGAATCCATAAAAACAAGGCTGCTCGTCGGTATCTATACCCAAGTGAAATCAAAAAGCCAATTTTTGAATTCACCTGTGTATAGATTTTGTAGCTGACGCAATCCGGGCGCATTGGTATGGAAACCGCGTGACCGATTACGTTTTAACGCGGTTTATTGTTGTAGCTGACAGAAAGCTCCAACGGCTTACTACATCCTAACGACTCATCTAAAAGCGCAGAAAGCTCCTCATAAAGGCGATCCGTTAATGGCTCCTGCTCTTCTTTAATGATATAAGGGAAATCCAAATACAGCCGCACTTTATTACGATGAAGGATCGCCTCATGGGGAATCTCCATTCCAGGAAACATCTCTTTAAAATAGATGTTTAATACTCCTTGAAGCACTTCTCTTTGAACCTCAACCGGATGCGAATCTTTCCTCACATAAAAAGTACGCTGACCCATGCTGAGTCGAACATAGGCAATCATCGCTAATCCAATAATCAGCAGGGCTACTCCCATCACAAAGAGCAACATCGTCTTTTCTAGCACAAACAATACAATCTCAGTCCGCACTGTCGGCAGCCAAGGAATCAACATCGCCACGGTTCCCGCAAGAATAAAAAGAATTCCCGTGACTGTCTTCGCGGTTTTAGAAAAAAGGTTGTACATCAGAATTCCTCTGAATATTCTTCTACCATGCGATGACTGTCTGGTTGCTGGGGATGATCCACCGCCTTACGCATCGCTGCCGCCATCCGTTTTGACTGCTCTGGCGTCACAACGCTTTTAAAAACGACATGAACCGACGCCACATGAAGTCCGGTCAATCGCGTGATGTCTTCTGCGACTTTTGTCTGAATTTCTTCTGCTTTTTCCGGAATAGACTCGCCATAACAGATGTTAATCTCAATTTTTATGTTAACGCTCTGATGCTTAGAGTCCTGCTCCGCATAAATTCCTTTGATCCCTTCTGTCGTCCGCAACCCAAATAACGTGTCGATCAAATTGCCTTCTACAAGAGTAATTCCTCGAACCTTAGCAAGGCACTGTAAAACAATTCCTTGAAACACGCTATCTTCAATGTCGCGCACAAACACTGTCTCAGGCAATTCATATTCTGTCATATCCACCTTTTTCATTATAACGCTCCTTGCTTTTTGCCACCCTCTTTGCTTATAGTAGCATTCATTACCTGTTTATGCAAATTCTTCCCTTATAAAAAGAAAAAGGGGAGGGATAAATTTAAAAAATGGAACCCATTATGGTTATTTTTGTCGCAATCATCCTAAATATTCTTATCGCCTTCGCCACCTCCCGTCTCGCAGAACGCCGAGGCCGCAGTCCCGCCAACTGGTTCCTTTATGGCGTTCTCTTCGGTCTCTTTGCAACAGCCGCTCTATTTGTTCTTTCTCCTCTCACAGCACAAGAAAAACCCAGCCGCACAAGAAAAATCGCAGAAAGAACACCACCGGCGATCGATTCACCAGTCGAAACATTTGCTGAAAAAGAATGGTTCTACATCAATCAAGAACAAGAACAGCTAGGTCCTGTTGCTTTTAGCGCTCTTCAAACTGCATGGGAAACCGGTCATCTTCAACCCTCAGACTATGTGTGGACAGAAGGCATGGAAGAATGGCAACAAGTGGAATCTATCCTCGACATGCAATCCGCACTAGGAGAACGTCCGTTATCAACTCCACTCACAACTTAATTCGATTTACGTTCTAAACGTTTTGTTTTAGGAATCGCCGGGACCATCGCTGTCAAATCAGGCTTCTCAAACCCCTCAGGCATGTCACCTTCTTCCAAAGGAAGCCACAC
This sequence comes from uncultured bacterium, assembly GCA_964367715.1. Taxonomy (GTDB): domain Bacteria; phylum Chlamydiota; class Chlamydiia; order Chlamydiales; family Criblamydiaceae; genus CAYIYO01. The sequence goes on along the minus strand of CAYIYO010000008.1, from coordinate 28,881 downwards.
TCGATTCTGCCCAAAGATCCACAACTTGCCTCTCAACACTAAATTACCGTTCTCCGCCCACATCTCAGCATTATATAACTTGCCTTTCTGAGGATCTAATACTTTCCCTTCCACATACCGATTTCCATTTGATTTCAATCCCCAGATCATATCCAATCCGGCATAATAAGGCGTTCCCTCGACTCCCGGAGCACGCTCAATAGGAGTATGGATGGTATCGACAATGCTTCCATCTTTTTCCACTCGTGCAATGATACGTCCGTAGACTTGTTCATCGTACTTGTAGACGCAAATAATACATTCGATCTTTCCTGTTTTGTCATTTGGAATCTTCCAAAATCCTACAACATCTTCTGCAACAGCAGCTCCGGTTAAAAAAAGAAAATAAGCAAGTGCGCAGACAAGTAAATTTTTCATGACAAGACCTTTCGTTCGATTAAACTTATTTTTATAAGTTCGATCAAAGAGGGGTAAATGTCAAGTTTTTCGTTGAATTTTTGAGTGAAAAGAATTGAAAGAAATGAAGAGGAAAGTATTAGGATGAAGGCAGAGTTGCTGTACCTTCATCCTATACGAGTCGTTACCAGCTAGCCTTTGTAACGCCAGGGATAAGGCCGTGGAGGGCCATTTCTCTGAAGCAGAGGCGTGATAGCTTGAATTTACGTAGATAGCCGCGTGCTCTACCGGTGAGCTGGCAGCGATTGCGCAGGCGAGTAGGTGCGGAGTCTCTAGGCATCTTATTGAGGTCGATGCGTGCTTCATGGCGCTCTTCTTCGGAGAGGCTCATGTCGTAAATTTTTGTTTTTAGAGCTTGGCGCTTTTCCCATTTCAGCTTAACGGTTCTTTCGCGTCTTTTTTGCTTTTCAACTGATGACTTTTTAGCCATTGCTGTTCCTTATTTTTTCAGTGCAGGGCCTTTCTGGCGCTGTTTTCTGTTTGGGTCTTTCTTGTTGATTACGTACAGGCGACCACGTCGGCGGACGAGAATGTCACCTTTGGTTCTGTCGGCTTTTACAGCGGCTCGAACTTTCATGATAATTCCTTCTATCAAATGAGTTAACAGAGGTCTACTTTAACGAAAGAGGAATTTCCTTTCAAGAGCTTTTTCTCCTAATTTTCCGGAAAAATTAGACGTTTGCCGTTGCGAATTTATGGAAGTTGAGCTAAGATATGTAGCTTACTGATGAAACTACATAAAAATCGAGAGGAATAGTACAGTGAAACGCACCTATCAACCAAGTAAGCGCCGCAGAAAGACAGAACATGGCTTTCGCAAACGTATGAAAACAGCAGCAGGCAGAGCCATCATCAACCGCCGCCGCCGCCAAGGTAGAAAGCAACTGACACGAGTATAAGGTGACGAAAACGTTTCCTTTTCCGAAGTTTAAGCGGATCCGCACCTCGCGCGAATTTCAACGCATTTTCCGCGGGGGCCGCCGCCTTCATGGGCGTTGGATCCAACTAACCGTCAAACAATCCTCTTCTCCCAACACCCGCATCGGTCTCACCGTTTCCCGTAAATATGGAAAATCCCACGAGCGTAACCGCTTTAAACGCATCACCCGCGAAGCCTTCCGTCTCTGCTACGACGCCCTTACCTTAGGTCTCGACATCAACGTCGTCCCACTACGCGACGCCCATCACGCGTCCATGCAAGACATCCAACAAGAACTTCTCTTACTCCTAGGTCATTCTATACACAAGTGAATTCATAAATAATTTTTTATTCTGGATGGTCCTATGTCAAACGTCAACTCTCCTCTCCTTCAAAATTTGAATCCAGACCAAGCCAAAGCCGTTAAAACCACCGAAGGACGCGTTCTCATCCTCGCCGGCGCCGGCAGCGGAAAAACCCTCGTTCTCACCACACGTATGGTCTACCTTATCAACGAATGCAATGTCTCACCGACCTCCATCTTAGGCCTCACTTTCACCAACAAAGCCGCCTCCGAAATGCGCGCCCGGATGGGAAAAAAACTCAATCCGGCCCTCGCAAAACAGGTCACTCTCTGCACCTTTCATAGCTTTTGCATGAAAATTCTAAGAGAAGAAATCGCTCTCCTAGGCTACACAGGAAAATTCACTCTCTACGACGAACACGACATCCAACGTCTCGTCACCCTCATCGCACGCGACATCCTCGGCACAGAAACACAACTTCCTTCCCTCGCCCCCACCATCGCCGCCATCCAAAATGCCCGCAACCGCGGCGGAGGCCCCGAAAGCATCATAGGAACAGGCTCAGAATGGCACGACAACTTCGCTCAAGAAGTCTACCGCCGTCTAAAAGACAGCATGCGTGCTTACAATGCAGTTGACTTCGACAGTCTTCTCTTCCTCACTGTCGAACTCTTCGAAAACCATCCAGACGTCCTAAAGAAATACCAAGAACGATTCAAATATGTCATGATTGACGAATACCAAGACACCAATCCGATCCAATACCGTCTCGCCGCCCTTCTCACAGCCTCACACGGCAATTTATGTGTCGTAGGGGACGACGATCAGTCAATCTACGGATGGCGCGGAGCCGACATTAAAAACATTCTAGAATTTGATGGTGCCACAGTCGTTAAACTCGAACAGAATTATCGATCGACAAATAATATTTTGAAATCAGCGAATGCGGTCATCGGAAACAATAGCACACGCCATTCCAAAGCCTTGTGGAGCAGTAAAGGCGAAGGCCAAAAAATAGAAGTCTTCCACGCCCCAACGGAAGAAGACGAAGCCCGTGCCATCGCATGCCGCATTGTCCGTCTGCGCGAACAACACGCCCTTAAATGGAAAGATATTGCCATCCTCTACCGCTCAAACGCCTTGTCTCGTCAGCTAGAACTCGCTTTACTAAAACATGCATGGGACGATCACGGTCGATGGACGCACGGGATTCCCTACCGCATTCATGGCGGCACCGAATTCTACGAACGGCGTGAAGTAAAAGACCTTTCCGCCTATCTTCGTGTTATTGTCAATCCAACCGACCAAGAAGCCTTACTCCGTATCATCAATCTCCCTCGACGTGGGATTGGCGAAGCTGTCTTAGATAAAATTACTGCATACAATCGGCAGAATGGAATCCCTTTGTGGACTGTTTTGGAGCAGGTGTCTCAGGGGAATGGAGGCGCTGCCGCTTTGCGAGAAGGGATTCCCAATAAGACGATGGAAGGAATTCGTCGTTTTGTCGATGTCATCAACACAGCAAAACAACGTTTCGCCTCTGGATCGCTCCCAGAAACGATGCAGTGGCTGATAGAAGAAATCGATTTCCGCAAAACAATCGAAGAAGAAGTGAAAAGCACGCAGATGCGCGACTTTAAATGGGAAAATGTCGAGGAATTTGTCTCTGCCATGTCCGACTTCGAACAGCTCCAAGAGGCAGAAGAAAAAAAATGCGGCTTGCATGAATTCATCACAGAGATGCCTCTAACATCAGATAAAGATAGATTTACTCAACAAAACGAACAAGAAGATAAGGTCACTCTCCTCACATTTCACAGCGCAAAAGGATTGGAATTTCCGGCCTGTTTCTTAGTCGCCATGGAAGATCACATCATCCCTCACGAAAAAAGCATGATGGCGACAGGTATTGAAGAAGAAAGACGTCTCATGTATGTCGCCATCACCCGCGCCATGCGTTTCTTAACCATTAGCATGGCCCGCCAGCGCAAACGCATGGGCGCCATCTACCCCAGCAAACCCTCCCGCTTCCTATTCGAAGTCCCTAAAGAATACCTAGATGTAAAGGACTGGGGCGATTTAAGTTAGAAATTTTTTGCCTCCAAAAGCAAAATTTAAAAAAAATCCACCGCCTCCAACTAGATGAGCGCAACGGCAACAGTATCGTAGAAGAGGATGCCTTTTTCTGTGAGACGGTAAGCGTTTATCGGACCTTCCTCGACAAGGCCTTGTTCGAGTAACTCTTTTAATGCAGATTTCACTTCTTGTTCGAGAGAACCATGTCGCCGCTCAAATGCGTCTAAGTCAACACCACTCTTGAGACGGATATTGACCGCTAAAAGCTCACGTCGTCGTGCGGCATCGTCTAATCGCTCATCAAAATCAATGGGCAATTCTTTATCTCTCAAAAGTGCACAGTATCGATTTAAATTCGCAATATTACGAAAGCGAGCCCCCTCCCAATAGCTAAATGCCGAAGGGCCAAATCCTAAAAAAGGGCGTGCAATCCAATATCCGACATTATGCCGCGACTGCTTGTCATCGCGCGCAAAAGCAGAGATTTCGTACTGGTCGAGTCCATGCTGGGCTAGCGTTGAAACTGCATTTTTGTACATCTGAGCACTCGCTTCTTCATCAGGGAGATCCGCTTCTAAGCGATTTTTATGCTTAAAAAAACTAGTGTGCGGCTCGATCGTCAAGTTGTAAAGAGAAAGGTGTGTGATGGGCAAGGCCGCTGCCTGCTCAAGAGTGCGTTGCCAGCTTTCGACGGTCTGGCCTGGAATATCGTACATCAAATCGATGGAAATATTAGTGATGCCGGCTTGGGCAGTAGCGAGAACCGCGGCGGATGCGCTTTTTGCGTCATGGTCGCGCGTGAGGCGCTGCAGGAGGACATCATCGAAGCTTTGGACGCCCATGCTCACGCGATTGATTCCGATGGAAGCAAAGGCTTCTATTGATGCTTTATCAATGAACTCTGGATTGGCTTCGAGTGTGATTTCTGGGATCTCTTCCTTAGAAAATAGGGGAGCGATCCAACTCAGGATTTCTCCTACTTTCTCCGGTCCCAATAAAAAAGGAGTGCCTCCGCCAAAGTAGACGGAAACCACCTCTTTATCATGAAGAAGGGGAAGGCGGAGTTGCCATTCCGTCCGTAATCCTTCCATCAAGGCTTCTTTAAAAGCATCTTTATCTGGGATGACGTAAAAATGGCAATAACCACATTTCTTTTTACAAAAGGGGATATGAAAATAGAGGCTAATACAGTGCGACGAACTGTCTACCATTCGTTCGCGTCAGGATCGATAATATCTTTGAAACCACGGCGCCAGCGGTTGCGTTCGCTAAAGAAGGATTCTTCTTCTGCATCATCTTCGTCTTCGTCGCTGTCATCTTTGTCTTCTGATTCCGTACGGTCTTCGTCATCGCTCATGTCCGTCTCTGTCGCATCAGAATCCACATCAAAGGTCGTGTCGTGAACGCCTGCTGCAGTTTCGCCAAGGTCGATATCAGGGATAGTAGGAAGCTCAGTGTAAGCTGCGCGTGCTGCTTGACGTTTTGGCGTGACATACTCTTCGCCTTCGCCGCTTTCTTTTAAGAATTGGAGACGTTCTTTTTCTTCTTCGATTTTTGCCGTAATAGTAACGATTTCTTCCTTATGACGTTGGATGTCTTTTTTAGGAACCAATCCGAGCTTTAACCACTGCTCTAAATCAGTTAGCTCCTGCTCCAACTTCTTAAGTCTTTCACTCTTAATTTGTCTCATGCGATTTATTCTAACCTTCTGAATAATAAAAAATTAGGGAGAGTAAGGCCCCCACTTTTATATCCTAGAGGATAGAGGATTTTTTTCTCAAGGAATTTTTGCGGGAGCAAAGGGCAATTCCCCCTAGGAAAAGGACTTCTCCGACCAAATAGGCAAAGTAAAAGGGTTCGCCGCCCGATCCAAATCCATAGCTATGGAGTCCTGTTCCAAGAATATAATTGACCCCATACCAAGTAAAGGTGATCGATAGTAGTCCTATAATGGCGCCGACGGCAAGTCCGCGGGGTCCCATTTTGTTAAAGCGGTAAGCGTGGATACATATCAAATAAAAACTTGATGAAATGAACGCCCAAGACTCCTTAGGATCCCAATCCCAAAAACGCCCCCAACTTTGCGCCGCCCAAATTCCACCAAGGATTGTCCCCACTACCAAAAGTGCCGTTCCGATGTAAAGAGCCTGCAAAATGAGAGAAGATAATAACGAAAAGTCCCGTTTGGGATCCAAAAAAGTGCGTACTAAATAGAAATGGCCAAGGATTCCTGCTAGGGCGAAGACCCCGTAGCTGCCAACAACCATCAGTACATGGATCATTAGCCAGTATTGGGAATCCAAGACCGCTTGCACGTTTTCCATTTCATTTGTCATGCCGGATAGCAATAAAATGGCAAAAAGAAGGGTGCTGGCAACCACTGCGCCTACTAATGCTTTGTGTGTTTTTAGTGTCGCTTGCAGGAGGAATCCGGCGACCATCGCCACCCAAGGAACAAACAGCACTGTTTCAAACATGCTGGTTACTGGCGGGCGTTGGAGGATGTAGCAGCGGATCACTAACAAAGCGGTATTGAGCACAAAGGCAATGAGTGTTCCGATAAAAGCTGTACGACGAAAGGAAAAGATCCACAAAAGGGTCGCAAAAAGATAACTGCCCGCCGTCACAATGACCCATGGCAATCGATAATACAAACTTTCGGCCTGCAATTGGTGTCGACTCGGATAGTACAATGCCTTATTTTTGGAGAGGGCGTAGGAATGTCCCTCTAGCGAATCATAGCCTTCCATTAGTAGTGCCGACAGCTGCGTCGCAGCAGCAGCCATCGCGCCTTCATTCCGGACTTCACGCTCCAATGCGAGGTAAGCATTTTGAATCTCTTTAAAGAGAGGGAGTGAATACGCAGTGAAGTTTCCAATCGGAGTTCCATCTGCTTCTTTTAAAGCCAATGCTTGTAGAGAAATCCATTGTCCATTTTTTGCCTTGCTTGGCAATGCCAGTGGGGGAGTGGACAGTCCGTTGAGACGTTGGACGAGAGAACTCTTTGTTTCCGTCTTGTTTATATAAATATTTTTTGAAAAATGTATCCGCCAAAATTCTTTTTCAGAAGTTAGAAGAGCTCCGTTTTCTTCTGCGACAATTCCCAGCGCCAGTGCCGCATCGAGTGGACGAAAGCGGCCTTTGTAGGCGATAGGAATTTGATTAAGCGCCTCAAATTCGCTCGCCTCACACGAAGCAGAAGAGGCAAAAAAAGTGAAAGAAAGAAGAACGAGGAGAAAATGACTCATATTACTTTTTTTTTCCTGTGAAGGGACGCCAAAACAAAAGAACAATTCCCAACGCAATCAAGAGCGTTCCAGGAATTAATAAAATATATTTCATAGGATCATAATTCACCGCAAGCTGTATCCGCTTCACTGCGGTTTCATCCGGAGGAGAGATGGTCGAAAGGTAGAAGCGATAGCCCTCTGCATTTTCATACACATCATTCATGCTTACCGTTTTTTCTTCGAGGATCCCTTGCGAATTCGTAATCAATAACTCGCATTCATAACTAAAAGGCTGGCTGGAATTTGCATAAGGAATAAGGCGCGCCTGACGCAAGCGCAGGCGGCAGGGGAGTTGCATATGCTGGGGCTGGAAACGGAGGCGATAGCGCCCGTCTAGCGCCGGCGTGTAAAATCCTTGGCTTAACCGATCGTACCTTAGCGCCACACGCTCTTTTTTTTCTCCTTCTTTAATCTCTACAACAATCAATGGAACATTCTCTTCTAAATGCGTGTTGGGAGGAAGGGCAGAAAATAACGGGGCGAGCGAAGTTTCAATTGTGATTGGATCAGTAGCGGCGAGAGCGAGCTCAATTTTTTTTCTTTGGTCGCTAGAGGTAAGGTATTCTTTTACATTTTGATGCGCATCCGCGCTGGTTTCAAAGGCAGGAAAGGTATTGTGGGGATCGATCCCATAGGCACGCAGGTAAGCAGAAAAAAGCCGCGCATTCTCTGCAGAAGAGTTTTTGTGAGAGGAAAGCGGGGGAGGTGGAAGAATCTGGTGGCTAGAAAAAATTTGTTGAGTAAATCCGTCTAGAATCTCTTTGTTCGTTGTTGCGTCGATGAGATGAGCCAAAGGCCATTGATTCTGTAATAACAACGGAAGCAACTTTTTCCCTGCTTTGGCTTCTTTTTCTAAGTCGAAAGTTAAAAGAGACGCCCAAAAAATAGAAACATATTCGTCATGCGGAATACTTTTCCAGTTTAGGTGAGAAAGAACCTTTGCAAGGGTTTCAGAGACTGGCGTCTCACCTGAAAAAAAATATCCACTTGAATTTTTCCATCCACGTAATAGCTCGACAAAAGCGGCAGCAGTATCAGCCTCTGCCTTCTTACAAGCGGTATGTAGTAGGCGCAAAGGTGGAGTCAAGGAAGTTGTATTTTCGATCAAAAGACGCAACTGGTTTTCAAAAGCATAGGAGCGCGCTTCACATAATTCTTTTCGTCCGCACGGATACGCAGGGAAAGGAAACTGGTACTGCACTCCATAGCCTCCAAACCCTTCGTTATAAATGAATAAACGATCCAGCTTATCGGAAGAAAAATAGTCGACATGGAGTTTTCCATGTGGATCAAACGTCGCAACACAGCTATCCCCATCCTCTCCTTCGATAAAAGCAATCGCAGGGGAGCGTTCGATTTCCAGCGCAATAGCCTGTGGCATCAACAGAGTGTCGCCTTTATTTTCAAGTGCTTCATTGCCGTGAAGAGGGATTAAAAATGGACGGGGCGAATGGTCTCCAAAAGCAATCGTTGCTTCGATAGATGAGTTGTCTTTTACCGACAATTCTACGTGACCTTGGTTCCACTCAATCCGGTCCGCAAAAGGCTGGCGATGCAGAATTTGCTGGTCTTGCAGAGACACAATCAACACTTCGGCATCTTGTCGGTACAATCGCTCCACTGTCTTTTTTAAGTCCTTGCTGCGTAAAGCAAACACATTCCATGGCGCAGCTTCTGGATGATGAAAGCGCACGCGCGTCGCCACGGGAATCGTTCCTTGAACATTTTCTTCGTCGACAACAGCAATCGGCTGTAATCCAAAAATCTCTGCGCGTTCGTTTTTTATCCAGCTGACAAATTTTTCTTTTGAATGCGGAAATTCTTTCAACACATTCACTGTTAATTCCGGAAACAATGTGTGGTGTTTTGTTCCGACAGGAAATTCCGCCTTGAGGATTCCATTCCCTGTCTGTTTCTCGACCTGGACCACATACGTGTCAGGAATGAATAACGTGTCAGATCCTTGTCCTTCTCGTAAAAATAAAATTCCTTGCACCCCAGCCAGTTGTTTGATCAACGTACTGCCAATCACCATCAATAGGCCTAAATGTGTGATCAAAAAAGGAAAATGTCGCTTCTTAAAAGGCCATCGTCGCAATGCAGCAAACAAAATGTTAAGGAAGAATCCACATAACAAAAGCGAGAATAAAGGGCTGCTATAGGTAAACAGCGCAGCAAACCGATGCGACTCTGTCTTGGCTTCAATGAAGGTTCCAACAATCACCATGCACGCTGTCAACGCAATCAAAATAATTGCAAACACAACGCCACCAATAAAATGAAAAAGGGATCTCATCAGGAAGGAATCTCGTTAATCAATTCAAAACTACGCGCAAACGCTTCAATCTCTTCTCGATGCAAAAACAACAGCTCAGGATCCCCAACAGCTTTAATGGTGTAGTCCGCGCGCATCTGACGTGCATTCGTATCTTTTTCGACAGAAAATTTCAAAAAGAATTCGGAGGGCAACTGCATTGCCCATGCGAGCATTGCTTGTCTCTTTTCCTTCATCGTTCCTTCTCCATAAAATACGAGTCCAGCAAAGCCTCCGAACGCCTGAGGTTTAGTTGATTCAGATAAGGGATCTAACTCAGTAAATTGGCGTCTCCACCGCGCGACTTGTGCTCCGCAAGCGACGCGCTCGTTGATGGTAGCAGTAGGGAAATTGTGGAGGGTGATTTCAATCCGCCGCTGCTCCTCTTCGATAACAAAGGTGCACAGCGGCTTTGTCGTGTCTTCAAGTCGATCATCAAGGGAAAAATCTTCCCTTTTCCATGCAAAAGGAACGCGCAGACGATAGATAGGATGACGTAACTCTCTACCCGCAACCTCTTGCCAAGACGATGGCGGCGCCGGTGGAGGAGCGCTACATCCCGTTAACAGTATCCATAAGAGTAAGATTCGCTTCATGAAAATAAGATACCGATAGCGAGTATTTCAGTCTTTAATTTTATGGAGAATTAAGGTAAATCTATAGGAATAGCTTGAATTAGTGTGGAGACCCATTATGTCGGATCATCTCCTTGACGGATCAGGGGTTGCGAATCTTGATCTGCTCGAAGACATGTATGAAAAATTTCTTATCGATCCCAAATCGGTGGATTCCTCCTGGCAGCAACTATTTTCGAGTATGGAGAATAGTAGTGGTTTGCAAGTTGTTAATAACAAGTATTTTGCGGATAAACAACTTCGCATCGCTGCCCTCATCGATGCCTACCGCACCTACGGTCATCTCCAAGCAAAAATTAATCCAATAGCCATCCATCCTCTAAAAGAACCCTGGCAGCTCAGTTTAAAAACACTTGGATTCTCCGAAAAAGAACTTTCCGACCTCTTTCCCACTGCCGGTCTTTTTCCACAAACAGAACTCCCTCTGAGCAAAATCGTCGACGCCCTAAAAGAAATTTACTGCGGAAACATCGGCGTCGAATACATGGGAACACAAAATCCGGAGTTGGAAAAATGGCTCCAACAGCACATCGAACCCTCCCGCTTTAAAACAGTTCTCACAATCGAACAAAAAAAAATCATTCTCCAACATCTCAATAAGTCCGAACTTCTAGAAAACTTCATCCACACCAAATTCGTCGGGCAAAAACGGTTCTCCCTAGAAGGCGGAGAAACACTTATCCCTATGCTTGCCATCACAATCGATACCGGCGCCGACCACGGGCAGGAAGAATTTGTTTTAGGAATGGCGCACCGGGGGCGCTTGAATGTTCTTTGCAATATTTTAAACAAATCCTACGAAAAAATATTTTCTGAATTCGAAGACCGTTACATCCCGAACACCTACGCAGGAAGCGGTGACGTGAAATACCACAAGGGATTTTCCTCTACGCTCACAACCTCTCACGGAAAAAAAATCCGTATCGATCTCGCTCCCAATCCCAGCCACCTCGAAGCAGTCGACCCTGTTGTCGAAGGACAAACGCGCGCAAAACAGGTCCAACTCAGCAGCGAAGACGCCAAGAAACGGGTCATTCCGATTCTCATCCACGGCGACGCCGCCTTAGCGGGTCAAGGAATCATATATGAAACCCTTCAAATGTATGGATTAGAAGGATACTCCAACGGAGGAACCCTTCACTTTGTCGTGAACAACCAGGTTGGCTTCACAACAAATACAAGCGAAGCCCGCTCTACATTCTACTGTACGGATATCGCCCGTTCCTTCAATGCGCCTGTCTTTCACGTCAATGCGGAAGATCCAGAAAGTTGCGTTTACGCAACGATCCTTGCAGCCACTATCCGTCAAAAATTTCATTGCGATGTGTTCATCGATCTCAATTGCTGGAGAAAATACGGGCACAACGAAAGCGACGAACCTGCATTTACGCAACCGATCGAATACCAACTGATCAAACAAAAAAAGCCAATCCGCGAAACATATCGCGATGACCTGATCCAGCAAGGGGTTCTTGAACAACGTCTTGCGGAATCACTTGAAATAGAATTCAAAAAAGCCCTTCAACAGTCTCTCGAAGGGAGCTCTCATAGTCCAGCAATCCCCGTTGCGGAGCATCCAGAAAATCACAAAGAAGCCGAAGAAGAACATTTATTATTGCAGCGTTCTTCAACAGGCCTTCCTCTTGATATAATCACAGCAGTCGCTACAAAAATGTGTGCGGTGCCCACAGACTTTAATCTTCATCCAAAACTTCAAAATCTCATGCAAGAGCGCATCGAGATGGCGAAAGGAAATAAAAGCATCGACTGGGGAATGAGCGAAATGCTTGCCTACGGCACGCTTCTTGCACAAGGAATTTCCGTTCGTCTTTCTGGACAAGACTGCGGGAGAGGAACATTCAGTCATCGTCACGCGCGTTGGACGGACCAAAATCAAGAAAAAGACTATTATTCGCTTCAGCACATCAAAGAAGGGCAAGGGCGCTTCGATGTCATCAACTCCCATCTGTCAGAATACGCAGTTCTCGGGTTCGAATACGGATACAGTCTATCAATAAAAAAGGGTCTTGTCCTTTGGGAAGCCCAGTTTGGTGACTTCTCCAATGGCGCACAAGTGATCATTGACCAATTTATCGCCACTGCAGAACAAAAGTGGGGCCAAAAATCGGGACTAACTCTTCTCCTCCCTCACGGATACGAAGGGCAAGGCCCCGAACACTCTTCTGCACGCATTGAACGCTTTTTACAGCTTGCCGCCAACAACAACATGTTTGTCGTCAATCCCTCGACACCAGCCCAACTATTTCATCTTCTCCGCCGCCAAGCCTTGCGTGAAACGCTAAAGCCTTTAATCGTGTTCACCCCAAAAGGGTTATTACGCCACCCGCGCTGCACAAACACGATCCAAGAACTCACAGAAGGCGCATTTCAAGAAGTTCTTGATGATCCTTCATCCCCTTCCCAACCTAAAAAAATTGTTTTCTGCTCAGGACGCATCTACTACGACCTAATCGCAGAGCGAGAAAAACGCCAACTTAACAACATCGTACTGATCCGCATCGAACAGCTCTACCCCCTCCACAAGCAACAAATTAAAGACATTATTTCAAAATATAATGGCTACACAAACGCCTATTGGGTGCAAGAAGAACCGCGCAACATGGGCGCATGGGAATACATTCAGCCCGAGCTACAACAACTTCTCCCCACACAAATTCCTCTTACCTACGTCGGCCGTCAACGCAGCGCAGCAACTGCCACTGGATCCTTAGGTCGACACAAAAAACAACACGAAACGATTATGGAAACGCTATTTGGAGCATCGTCATGAAAAAAGAAATTAAAATACCGGCAATGGGCGAGTCGATCTCAGAAGCGACAATTGGAACAATCCTCAAACAATCGGGCTCTCAAGTTACTCTCGATGAAGAAATTCTTGAACTCGAAACAGATAAAGTCAACCAAGTTCTCTACGCCCCAAAAAAAGGAACACTCACATTAACGGTTAAAACCGACGATGTTGTTAAAATCGGCCAAGTGATTGGCTACGTCGAAGAAGGGTCCATAGGAGCTGCAGAAGGAGAATCAGCAAAAAGCGCTGCTCAAGCACCTTTGCAAGAAGTCCCACAACCAAAAGCTCCCAATCCTTCGACTAAAGACGATGCAAAGCCTTACTCTTCCTCAACAGAAAAAATGCGCTACACCAAAGACGACTTTCTAGAAGAACTGCGTCAGCTCACAAATGAGACACCTCCTTCGTCTACTCGAACACCCGAAAAGCAAGAGGCTACCCCTCCAAAAGCAGCAGAAACAGCTACACCAACTCAGCAAAAATCCGAACAAGTTCTCACTCAAAAAACTACTCCAGCACCTGCACAAGAGTCCCGCTCTACTCCACAACAACAAGAAGGACGAGAAACCCGCAAACGCATGAGCAAAATTCGTCAAGTCATCGCCAACCGTCTTGTCGAAGTCCAACACTCAACCGCAATGCTCACAACCTTCAACGAAGTCGACATGTCCGCCGTCATGGACCTCAGAAAAAAATACCAAGACGCTTTCGTTAAAGAACACGGCGTAAAATTAGGATTCATGTCTTTCTTCATTAAAGCATGTGTCAACGCACTAAAAGAGTTCCCCGAAATCAATGGATACATTGATGGAACGGATATCGTATATAGAAATTATTTTGATATTAGTATCGCTGTCAGCGCAGACCGCGGACTTTTCGTCCCCGTCATCCGCAACTGCGACCACCTCTCTTTTGCCGACATAGAAAGCGAAATCCTACGTCTTGCCGAACGCGCTCGCAACGGATCCCTCACTGTTGATGAACTTCAAGGCGGAGGATTCACCATCACCAACGGGGGCATTTACGGATCGCTCCTCTCTACTCCAATTCTCAATGCTCCTCAGAGCGGAATCCTAGGGATGCACGCGATCCAAAAACGTCCTGTCGTTGTCAATGATCAGATCGTTATCCGCCCAATGATGTACCTGGCCCTCAGCTACGACCACCGTATCGTCGACGGTAAAGAGGCGGTCTCTTTCCTCGTTCACCTAAAAAATAGTCTCGAAGACCCCGCACGTCTTCTACTTGAAGTCTAAAAAGGAAAAATGATGGATGTTCAGGAAAATCAACGGTTTCAAGTCGTCGTTATTGGTGGTGGACCCGGAGGCTACGTCGCCGCTATCCGCGCGGCACAACTTGGATTCTCTACAGCATGCATCGAAAAAGAAAAAACTCTCGGCGGTACCTGTCTAAATGTGGGATGCATCCCTTCGAAAACTCTTTTGCAAGCAACAGAATACTTTGACTTCATGGCAAACTACGCCCGTCTTCACGGGATCATCTGCGATAACTTTCGCTATGACTTCGATCAAATGATGCAAAGAAAAGAAGAAGTTGTCGACAGTCTCGTCGACGGTGTCGCCGCCCTCTTAAAAAAGAATAAAGTCGAACGTATCAACGGCACGGCAAAATTCATCGATGCCCATACAATAGAAGTTAGCGACGGAGAACACACCTATCGGATTCAAGCCGACAATATCATTATTGCCTCAGGATCCGAAGCAATCCCTCTCCCTTTTCTCCCTTTCGATGAAAAGAAAATTCTCTCTTCTACAGGCGCTCTTGCATTAAAACGCCCTCCAAAAAAGATGATTGTGATTGGAGCCGGAGTCATCGGTCTCGAACTCGCTTCCGTTTACCTTCGTCTCGGAACAGAAATCACTGTTATCGAAATGTTCGATAAAATATGCCCTTTCCTCGACAGCACCATCGGAAGAACCTTTCAACAAATTCTAAAAAAACAAGGTTTTAACTTCTTCTTAGGAGCAAAAGTTCTCGAAGGGCAAATGACAGAGTCAGGGGTCTCATTAACGGTTCTACACGAAGATAAGGTTGTTAACTTCGACGGCGACTGCGTCCTCGTCGCCATTGGAAGGCGTCCATATACCAAAGGCCTTAATTTAGACGCAGCAAACGTCACGCTTTCTCCTAAAGGATGCATCGTCGTCGACAACCAATTTCGCACCTCTCAACCACACATCCTGGCCATCGGCGACGTGGTCGATGGTCCAATGCTCGCCCACAAAGCATCCGAAGAAGGGCTCGCTGCTGCAGAATCTCTCGCAGGAAAAAACACTCACCTCAACTATCTCGCCATCCCCAACGTCATCTACACACATCCCGAAGTCGCCACAGTAGGCTTCACCGAAGACGAACTCAAGGAAAAAAGTCACCCCTGCTTTACCGGGACCAGCTACTTCAAAGGCAATGCCCGCGCGCGCTGCACAGGGGATACAGAGGGATTAGTCAAAATCATTGGTGATGTGCAGTCCGGACGTCTGCTAGGCCTTCATATCATCGGTCCCCACGCCTCAGAAATGATAGGGGAGGGAGTTATTGCCCTTGAGAGGGGAATGACGGTAGAGGAGCTTGCAAATAGCTCACACGCCCACCCTACTTTAAGCGAAGCCATTAAAGAAGCCGCCTTCGCAGCCCTAAAACGTCCTCTTCATGGATGAATCACGAGCGGTATAGTGCTTGAGCCAATACTTGTTCCTTACAGTTGGACAAGGCACCGCACTTGATATACCGAGGAGCGGAAATGTAAGCCATAAGGCGAAATTTGGAAAAAAAAAGATCCGAAGTATAGGGAGAAAGCGCGCGTTTCCTCTCCAAACGCCCGCGATCGATTCGTTTCTTTCGCGAAGGCGTGGAGGGGAAGCGTTAGTAGCCGTGCGAGGTGCCGCAGCCACAAGAAGAGCGTACATTCGGATTAGAAATCTTGAATCCAGAACCTTGTAATCCATCCACAAAATCAATCGAAGAGCCAATCAAACGCCCTAACATCTTTTTGTGAATATGGATTTCAATCCCTTGTGACTCAAAAATATCGTCATCATCATTTGCCTTTTCAGAATAGTCTAGTGCATATTCAAAGCCATTGCAGCCTGCCATGCGCTCAGCAAAACGGATTCCCCATCCTTGTTTGCCTTCTTCTTCTAGGATCTCTGTGTACTTCTTTGCCGCCCTCGGAGTGATCGTGATCGTTGTTAAATCGACCTTCTCTTCTAGAATCGCATTCAAACGTTTCGCTAACTCGTCCACTTGCTGATCGCTCATGCCATGGCCTTTCGCGCCCGCTTCCAAGGTTTCCCATGTCGCTGCCTGGCATCCAACACAATGCAATCCGCTGTTGGTCAATTCTTGTGCAAGACGTTGTGCTTTCTGAGGAAATGAAGATAAAATCTCTTCAATCGTCATCTCACGATGGATAGAATTGAGAGCAGTGACTTTTTTGTCAGAACACTGATTTGTTTCAGGCTCTCTACTTCCGCAGCATGATTTTTTTGTTTCTCCGCAACCCATAATGATGGTCCTTTTTTATATGCTTAAAATGAAATTTTTACTGTGCCATTTTTGATACGGCATTGGCAGGCTAAACGCTCATCACCGGTGCAGTCGCCAAGAAAATCTTCCTCTTCTTGAGTCGGTTCTGTGAGGTTTTCTTTTCCTTCGTTAACAACGATCACACACGTGCCACACACACCTTCGGTACACGCAAAAGGAACTCCCTGCTCCTCACATGCTTCTGCAATGGGCGCCCCTTCTTCAAGCTCTGCCGACTCACCATTATGCTCAAATATCAATTTTGCCATTAGAAAAAAAATCTCCCTATATAACGAATTATAATTTCATAATAGCAATAGTATGAGCTTTATAGGGAAAAAAAGCAAGATAAGAGTATGCTAGGAAGGCGGAGTCAAAAATTAATTTTTTATTAGAAAGTTGTTTATAAGGAGAAGCTTTAAAATACGTATGTTAGATTCGTCTAATTGATTGTCTTTAGGGTTATCACTTTTGTTTGATTGATAACTTTCCAAGCTTAGTTTTAAAATATCTATTATTACTTTTTTTGATTCTTGTTCGTTTTTAAATATTTTTTTTACTATTCCTTCGCTCGAATTTAAAATTGCCAATAAGGCATAGCTTAGCATTTCCTTTTTATCAACATCAAAATTAGGGGCTTTCGCTAAATCACTTAAAGTATCATTGAGAAATGCTATATTAACATCTGTTAGCTTTGCGTTACGATTAGTCTGGCTTAAACTTTCTAAAATACTTGTTTTGGTTTTATCATCTAAAGGATCTGCGTTTTCGAAATCATCGCTCTCTTTTATTTTTTCCATTTCAGCATCATGTTTTACATGAAAGGCAAGCTCAGCTTCTGGCATTTTAGGCTTTACTGCTGTTTGGATAATCACTCCTTTTTCACCCACAGTAAGTAGACCTTTTTTCTTCAGTTCATTCAGTTTCATGATGGTCGTTTGACCCGGTTTACGGGTATGGCCTGCGTTTGCTAATGCTTTTTTAAGAGCAGCTATATTGACATATTGCAGGTCAGAATGTGTATCTTTTATTCCCACATATTTATATTTTTCAGGCATCGAAAACAATCCACGACAAAGAATCGCAATTTTTGTGGGGCATGATTTTTTCTCTTGCGAACTCAAAAAGTTTACGTGATGACCCTCTATTTTTCCAGAGGAGGGCGCGTTCGTTGTTTGTTTCGGTTGACTAGGATTATTGTTATTTACAGAGCTAGAATCATGGATGGAAGACATAGGAATTACCTTTATTAAAGATTATGATCTCTATGCAAAGCTCCTAGCTTTCTTTGGAACTTTTTAAGAGGTGCGATTCTCTTCTTCTTCTGCAGCTCTAGGGCTTTGCTGAGCGGCATTGGCGTCTTGATTACTATTAACCCCCTCTTGCGAGTTGGGGGAAGAGGAAGCAGGTCCTGAAGGTGAAAAGTAAGGGGGGGGCGGAGCATCGTAATCAGAGGGTGGAAAGTAGGGGGGTGGCGGAGCATTGTAATCAGAGGGTGGAGAATAGGGGGGGGGCGGAGCTTCATCATTCTCAGGAGGAGCCCTATATTGGGAAAGGATCTCAGGGCTTAATTCTTCAATTATTGCTGCTGATTCTGTATATTCTTTAAGAATATGAGCGGCTAGGGGTCCTATATTAGGCGAAAATTTTGCTTCATTCCTTGTTGGTGTAATAGATTCTTTTTTATTTTCTTTAATCAATTTTTTTGATACTTCCCGCGTTACAATATTACCACCACCTAATTCACCTCTATGCTGCGCCATAAAAGTACTTGTTGCTTGCGCTATTTTAGGGTCTATTTTAGGTCTGATGGTGATTTTATTGTCGACAACTAGAAAGTATTTTTCTTTCAGATCATTTAATTTCATCATGGTTGTTTCACCGGATTTACGTGTATGGCCTGCCTCTGCTAGTGCGTTTTTAAGAGCACCTATATTGACATATTGTAGTTTATTATGATTATCTCGTATTCCTATGTATTTGTGCTTTTCTGGTAATGAGACTCCTCTAAAAAAAATCGCTATTTTTGTGGCCCATGATATATTTTTAGTATCCACAAATTTTACTTCATGCCCCTCCATTTTTCCTGGGGCGACTTGATTTTTAGATGTTGCGGATGTGTTGGTATTATTGGAAACATTAATTTTGTTAATATCTGGATTAGATGAATCATTGTTAATTGGCATATAGTTACCTTTTAATAGGTGTTATATACCATTATTTTATTATAAATTTATTTTTTAAATAAGTTTTATGTTGGAATTTTTAATAAAAGTTTTTTAAATCGTAATTATGTTTAAAAGTATTTAACAAATCTAAATAAATACTAATTTAAATAATTTTCTAGTAGAATTTTTGAATTAAAAGAAAAATTTTAATTTTTAGTAGGTCTAACTAAAAGAAATAAACCAGCGCCAATAAAAGGAAGGCTAAGGAGTTGTCCCATCTGCAGAAAGGACTGGTCTACAACAGCATCCATCGGAGCTTTAAAGAACTCAAGCAGAAAGCGAAAAGAAAAAGCAAGGACGAGGAATAATCCCCCAATACGCCCGGTTTTACACCAAGAAGAGCGGTATTTCCAAAGGCAAATTAAAAGGAAAAAGAGAAGAAGGTAAGCGATTCCTTCGTAGAGTTGGACCGGATGCCTGGGCTCAGGGCGCGAGCCATCTGCAGGATGCCCAAATACGACAGCCCATGGAAGTGTAGAGGGGGTGCCTAGAATTTCTTGATTGAAGAAATTACCCAGGCGAATAAAGCTTCCGACCAAGGCAGAAGGAATAACTAAGAGGTCTAACATCGACAGAAAGGTAAGAGTCGGATACCGCTTTTTTGTTGTTTTTAGAAAAAAGTAGAGGGCAAGAAGAATTCCTATCGCACCGCCGTGACTAGCGAGACCGCCTTCCCATACTTTTAAAATCTCTAAAGGATGATTTTGATACCGCGCCCAGTCATAGAAGAAGACGTGGCCAAGGCGTGCGCCAATCAATAAGCCGATCACAACAAACCAGGTGAGGCGGTCGGTTAAAACTAAACTTTCTTTTGCACACTCTTTTTCGTTAACGAGTCCGCCTTTGTGCAGATCACGTGCAAATAATTTTTTTACAATCAAATAGCTGATCATGATCCCTGTAACAAAAAGAAATCCATACCAGCGCACAGGCTTGTCTAAAAAGGGGAGTGTAAAGATGTCAGGGTTAGGATTCCAGTAGATCCAGTTAAGGAAAGTGTGATCCATAAACCCCCAAAAAAATTTGAAGAAAAAAAAGCCTCTGTCAATGACAGAGGCTAAATATCGGAGTAGAGGGATTCGAACCCCCGACCTACTGCTCCCAAAGCAGCCGCGCTAGCCAAGCTGCGCTATACTCCGTATGCATGGAGACTATAGCAGAGGAGGGAATTAGGCACAAATAGAAAAACAAGAAAGTGAAGAAAAACTTAATAGCGGTAGTGCTCAGGCTTAAATGGGCCGTTCACAGGCACTCCTAAATACTCCGCTTGCTCAGGTGTGAGCGTTGTTAGTTTGACGCCGAGATGCCCAAGATGAAAGGAAGCAACTTTTTCGTCTAGAACCTTAGATAAACAATGAATACCCAGCGAATACCTCTCTGGATACTTCCACAATTCTATTTGCGCCAATACTTGATTAGAAAAAGAATTTGACATGACAAACGACGGATGCCCCGTCGCACATCCTAAATTCACCAACCGTCCCCGCGCTAATAGGATAATACTTTTTTTAGTCTTTTTGGAAATAAAACGGTCCACCTGAGGAATGATATTCCGTTCGATCATCTCTTTATTGCTCTCCAACCAACGCACATCAATCTCATGATCGAAATGGCCAATATTACATAAAATCGCCGCATCTTTCATCCGTTCCATATGCTCGCCACGAATGACGTCTTTACATCCTGTCGCAGTCACAAAAATATCTCCCAGCGGCGCAGCCTCTTCCATCGTCACAACCTGGTATCCGCCCATCACTGCTTGGTAGGCGCAGATAGGATCGATCTCAGTAATTAATACGCGCGCGCCATAGCTATCCATCGCTTCCGCACATCCTTTCCCCACATCTCCATAGCCAGCGATGACGACGACCTTTCCTGCAATCATGATGTCGGTGGCGCGTTTGATGCCGTCAATCAACGATTCTTGGCACCCATAGCGATTGTCAAACTTGGATTTTGTCACGGCATCATTGACGTTGATGCACGGAGCCCCTAAGGTTCCTTCCCGCAGGCGTTTGACGAGGTTGCGGATCCCTGTTGTTGTCTCTTCCGTGATTCCACGTAAGCCATCAATAAGATCTGGGCACTGGTCATGCACGTAGTTCGTAAGGTCACCACCGTCGTCAAGGATCATATTTAAAGGACCATCTTCGAATTGTAGTGTTTGCTCAATGCACCACCAATAGTCTTTTTCTGTCATTCCCTTCCATGCGAAGACGGGAACTCCATCTGCCGCCATCGCTGCTGCGGCATGGTCCTGAGTCGAAAAAATATTGCAAGAAGACCAGCGGACCTGTGCGCCTAATATACGCAGTGTTTCGATTAAGACTGCCGTTTGAATCGTCATGTGAAGACTGCCAGCGATTCGCGCTCCGGATAGAGGCTTTGAGGCTTCAAATTCTCGACGCAGCGCCATCAGTCCGGGCATCTCCTTCTCAGCTAATTCAATTTCATGGCGTCCCCATTCTGCCAAGCGTCGCCCTTCTTCGCTCTCTACCGAAAGGTCGTTAACGATGCGGTACGTTTTCATGGACAGTCCTTATTCTCTATTTAAATCACATATGCGCGATCGCATGTTTTTTATCCACAGTATTTGAGAGACGTTAAGGTCGATTGTCTTAATAAGATGTAATATTGTTTTACCACAGAGCCCACAGAGCCCACAGAGATGGCAGGAAACACTTTTATTGGTAATCGGTCACGGTGCCTGTCATAAGTTTTTCATCGCTACCGCAATGAATGCATAAAAACAATGCCCACGCCTTAAGTGATGTCCCCCGTGATCGATTACTTTTACGCAGGAACAATCGTTTTTGCCATCAGCTGCTTAAGAATGCTATGGTAGGTGGGAGTGACTGTCGAATCAATTGTATCTAGATTTTTTTGTACCAGCTTAACACTGGACATCACCGTCGAATGGTCACGCTCAAAAAGATCCCCAATTTTCATGAAAGGAAGTTTTAGCTGTTGACGGCAAATGTGCATCGCAATTTGTCGAGGCAATACACAGTCCCGACTCTGCGCCTTACTCAAAATATCTTCAGGCTTAATCCCGAAACTTTCGGCAACCGTTTGAATGACTTTTTCCGGAGTCAACGCAAGCTTTTCTTCTCGGTTAATCAAATCATTTAAATGCTGTCTCGCAGTTAAAAGTGTGAGCGCAGCTCCTGTTGTGCGCGCTTGCTGCGTACGTAAAATCAACGCTTCCAGCGCGCGAATCAATGCTTTATTTCCACTTTTGAAGGTTTCAATTAAATACTGGGCAATTTTAGGTTTTAAATCGAAATGCAATACATGCGCCTTTGTCATCAAAATATCAAGCTTTTCTGCCTCATTTGGAGGGGCTAGCGGCAATACAATTCCCCACTCAAAACGGCTGACAAGGCGGGGTTCAATGTATTGTAATTCGCTAGGCGGACAGTTCGCAGCTAAAATAATTTGCTTTCCTGCTAGATGCAACGTGTTAAACGTATGAAACAATTCTTCTTGCGTTGCGCTTTTTCTGGAAAAAACATGGGCATCGTCGATCAATAACAGGTCAATATTACGGTAGGCCTGCCGAAAAAGACTCATCTCCCCCGCACGGATGGCGCTGACAACATGTTCTGTGAAAGTTTCTGTTCGTGTATAGATGGCGTTAAGGCCTTGTTGGCGCAGTGTATGCGCCACAGCCATTAATAAATGTGTTTTACCACATCCAGAAGGCCCGTAGAGGTAGAGGGGATTAAACAAGGCAAGCTGGCGCTTAGCCGGATTGCACGTGAGCGTTTGTGGATCATATCCCGTTGCTTCCCATAGAACCTTACAAGGTAGCTCATTGCTAGACAAAGGTAAAAAGTTGGGAAGAGTAAAATGAAGGTCAAGATTGTCAAAGTTAAGAGCAAAAGGAGGCGTAGGAGTGTCGGCCTCTTGCTCGACTTTCGTTTTTGTCTGCTTGCTCGGCAATGGCGCATTGGCAACGGTGAGATGGACCTTGATCGGCTTGTTACTATAACTGACCAAGCGCGCCTTCGCCTTTTGGCGAATATGCTCTTCAAACCACAAGCCTTGGAAAGAATCCCGTGCCTCAAGATACAAATTACACGCGTCGAAACGAAGTACCTTTAGCGGTCTTAACCACTTCCGTACCGTTTCGACGCCGAGTTCTATCTCAAGTAGCGCGAGAAAATTTTCCCATGCTTTCATGTCTTACCGTTTGTTTTTTACATTACCTTTCATGATCTCTACTGTGGAGACAGGTGCCATCTGCTTTTTTGTCCACCACTGCTGGAGTATGCCCAATAGCATGGATGAAATCCAGTAGATATTTAGCCCGGAAGGGAAATTGTAAAACAGCCAGCAAAACATCACAGCCATCATCGATGTCATCGCACGCTGTTGGCGCTGCTGCTCTGTCCATTGGCTCTTATCCGCTGGCAACGGCTGCATCATCCGCGGCTGGATGAACATGATCAATCCCAAGAAGAGGGGAAGCAAGTGGAACTCATTTCCAATCAACGGCAACGGCATATCCCAGCTAAATAAAACGTCCGGAGCCGATAAGTTGTCGATCCATCCAGGAATAAATCCTGCACCACGAAGTTGGAAAGAAGACTTCAACAAGTCGAACATCCCAATCAAAAATGGCATCTGAATCAATAACGGAAAGCACCCACCAGAAATTCCAGACAAAGGATTGAGTCCATGCTCTTTGTAAAGGTTCAGTATCTCCATCTGAGATTTTTTAGGATCATTTTTATATTTTTGCTGAATCGCTTGCACTTTAGGCATCAACTCTTGCGTTTGTAACATTGACTTGGTTGACCATGCATTCAAAGGGTAAAGCATTACACGCAAAGCAATTGTCAACAAAACAATTGAAAATGCCCAAGATCCTGTCAGATAATGAAAAAATGTCATCAACATAAACAAAAATTTTGCAAACGGCTCAGAGATAAATGAGAACCATCCATGAAAGGTTTGGCACGCAATATAATCAGGATTGTACCCTGTCTCTGGGTTGGAATACAATTGATCCACAGCTTTTAAAACGGGAGTCGAGAAGGGGCCTGCAAAAATGCGGAACTCCATCTTGCCACCTTTTGCACGCAAAGGAAGCAACAACTGATATCCAGGAAGATCTTGCGCTTTATACTGATCGTACTCTTGTCCAATTTCGACTAAACGGGAAGGGACAACAGTTCCAGGAACAAACAACGCACGATAGCCAGGCTCGACTTCTGTCAGGGCGTCTAAAATGATTCCGAAAAAGCCGTTGGAGTTACAGATCCAATCCGGTGTCACAGTAGAAACAGTGATTGCATCCGTAGGAAGATCGATTTGGTTGACTTCGGAAGAGGTTCCACGTGTAAATCGATATTTTAATGCAGGAGCGACAGCGCCAGAGATCAACTCCGCTTCAGGAACACCACTTGTTAACCACAATCCTCTGCTGTCGCCTTCGACATCAACAGTTAAATGTAAGGTGTAAGGAGCAGTGTTATCGATTGCAAACGTTTTAGTGATGCGTCGATTATTTTGTGTGGCTTCAAAAACAATTTTATCTTTAGTAAATGCTTTCACTTCATAAACAAGTTCGGCAACTTCTGGATACTGAGACACAATGTTCAACGCATAAAATTGCGGCGTAATCCGAACGGATTTTCCTTTCTGTTTTTCGATGAGGTCGCGACGAATCAGTGGATAGTATCCTCCCAACACCCCTTTTTCGTGTTCAACAAAAGGTCCCGTTGCCTTTTCTCCTGCAGTAAAATAAGGATGAGCAGGGAAGAGGGCGTTATAAGGATGATCTTCTACCATTTGGCGATCGAAACCAATCGGCTTCACAACGCTTTCTTTATCAGATGTTGTGTCGAAAGGAAGATTTGTCTCCACTAATGCGCCACCATAGCTTGAAAAAACGAGCTGTTGGTAGCCATTTTCCAAGACATAATAGGTTTCAGCAGGACGCTGTCCGTTCGCAACTTTTAATTTATCCGGACGCACCACAACGGTCGGAACGTCTTCGATTTCGTTCAAAAATAGGAGGCGCTTGTCATAATCGTGAAAGAGGGCGACAGGAAGCCACTGGTTGTCGATTTTGATTAAGGCGATGCCGTTATCGTAAACCGAAGGAGATGCCCCGTGCTCTTGTCCTAAATCTGCTTTGATTTGATCAAGCTCTTCCTGTGGCATCTCAAAGTGACCGTCGATGAAGTTTGCGACAGAAATTTTGTAAGGAGCATTTTCATTATGTGGAGCGACGGTGACGATCTGTAGTTCATAGGTACCAAAAGAGGGGAGATGACCGATACGTAAAGGAGAGGCAGCACCTTTACGGTAAAGGGCAGGAAGTTCTTTTCCTTCTACTTTATTTTGTAGCGTATACTTTTCTAACGCACCTTCTTTTTTTACCCACACCTCTGCAGGGAGTTCTTTTTCCCAGGCAATAGTGACAACCGCATTATCATCAACAATTCCTGTTGAAAGGAAAGTCTCTGCGTTGTCGTCCGCATACAAACTGACCAAAGGAAGCTGGTCTGCTTTCGCAGTACGCGTGATGATCTCGTGTTCGAGCTGCTGCTGCTTTTGCGACTTCTTCGCAAGCTGTTGCTCGGTCCATTCTTTGCGGGCTTCGTCATTGCGGTGGTCGAAAAAAGCATTAACGAGAAACATCGTCATACTTAAGGTAATTACAAAAATAAGTGTACGTCGGTCCATAAGTCAATAACCATTATAAAGGATTTTTAACCTGAGTTGTGTGCAATTATCCGAAAATCTGCGGCAATTTTGATTTGTTCACCACAAATCCCTTCTCATTAAAATTTCTAGCACCTTTTCTGGATAGTTGCACGCAACTCAGGTTTGTTAGTCATTTAGACTATCACAGGGGAGATAAATACAGCAATTCTAAAAATGGCTTTAATTTTTTATAAAATTTGTATAGAGTGAGGAGCATGAGAAGCATGTTTTATTCTACTTTTTTTCTACTAGTTTCTTTGCAAAGCGTTTGCGGCGAAACAGAAGACCTCAAAACAACAATTCAATCCCTTAATTCTTCCATTTCCCACGCCTCAACGGAAGAAAAGGGTCCTTTACAAGTGCAGTTAGCGATTGCCTACTACAAAGACCAAGAGCAGGAAAAGGCCTTTCGCCTCTTTCTTGATGCCCTAGCCTCCACGCCACCTCCTTCGTCGAATTATCAGCCGACCCCCCAAGAAGAAGAGCTCTATCACGAAGCGTTAAAAATTTATTTGTCACACAACAGTCCGCGCTCCAATGCCGAAGAATTAAAAAAAAAATATGATCTCGCACTGAAAAATCATGCCGACTACGCGAACTTTGGCTTTATCCTTTGCGCGGCCTATGCAAATTTAGGAGAGTTCCCCCAATTTTTTTCTTCTTATTACGCTTCGTATCAAAAAAATCCGACACATTACCTTGCTTACAAAAGCAAAGCCGCTCTCCACATCAAACTGATGGAACGCTCTCGATCCGCAGACGATCGTGAAAAACAGAAAGAAATAATTTTAAAAAATGCAAAGCTAGCTGTCGAACACTATCCACAAGACACCACACTATATAAACTTATCCTCATGTTCACAAAAGATGGAGATAGGGCAACTGTTCTCGGACTCTACTTGCGTAAAATTATTGACAGCAATATTGTGATCCCACGGTCGGATGTTGCCTTTTATGTGGAACAAGCAGTCACAACAGGGCAGTGGGGACTTGCACAACAATTTATTAACAAGGCGCGGGAATGGTATGCTTTTAGCAAAGGGATTGATGCTGCACAGCACTACCTTGACCAGCATAAAAAGAAAGCCAATTCAGCATAAAGGGAATGGAAGATGGAGTCACGTATTCTTGGAGACTATAACATCATTAAGCAGATCGGCCACGGCGCCCTAGGGAATGTCTACCTCGCTGAACATCGCTTCATGAAAAAACAATATGTGCTAAAAGTTCTCCCTCAAGAACTCTCTGCGGATCGCGCCTTTATCCAGCGATTCGAAGAAGAAGTCGCAAAGCTTGTCTCTCTCGACCATCCCAACATTGTTAAAGTGCATAACATCTCCTACGCCAACGGTTACTACTTTATTGTGACCGACTGCGTTGTTGACTCTTTAGGAGAAACAACAAATCTTGCACAGTACATGCTTTCGCGTGGACGCCGCCTCGAAGAAGACGAACTTTTTCGTATCCTCCAACAAGTCGCAGAAGCGCTCGACTATGCACACAGCAAAAAGGGAGGAATTGTTCATGCGGGAATCAAATTAAACAATCTTTTGGTCAGCAAAGGGGAAAAGGGAATCGATCTTAAAATCTCCGATTTCAGTCTCGCCCGTATCATCGGAGTAAGCGCCTTACTTACGCGCGCCTTCAGCGCAATGGCAGAATCCCTAGAAATCTCTAGCGCAGAACGCTATTGCACTCCTCCGGCTTGCGAAGATAAACTTACACTCTTACACGCCTCTTTTATTCAAAATTTTATTTTTCTTGCGCCCGAACAGAAATGTCCGGAACATCCAATGGCCCTAGCCTCCTCGATCGACAACTACGCATTTGGCGTCCTAGCCTACTACCTTATCATGGGCGACTTTCCAGAAGGATATTTTGAGATGCCTTCAACGCGTGTTCCTCAATATAAAATGAATTGGGATGCCCTAATGATCTCTTGTTTGCGGGGAAATCCAGAAGAACGCTGCGACTCTCTTGTTGCCGCCCTTGAGCAAGTCAAAGTGAAGGCGATCGCTCCTCCAGCTGGGGTACCAATCAAAGAAACGCCTGTCAGTGCAAAAGCAACGATCACGGAACCTTCCTTACAAAAGTCGCATCCAACAGCAGAGGCATTCATCACATCGACACAAACAACAGCAAAAGAGGAAGAACTAGAAGAGGAAGGTGTCCTTGTGCTCGCGCAGCACGCCCAGTTGTCCGAATCAAAAACTCTCAAACCTGTTCTTCATGTCGCCCAACTTGAACGTCCCGTCACGGACCTTGATCCCGCCCTAGCACTTCAGGTCGACCCGACGGTCACACAATATGTGATGCCAAATAAAGATGAAGAAATGCGTCAAGTCAAGCCTATCCTCACCGACATGATCATCATCGATGGCGGTCCCTTTCAAAGAGGCAGTGTTGATGGCAATCGAGATGAAATGCCTCAACACCAAATCAATGTCGACAGCTTTGCTCTCGATGTTCATCCAGTCACCAACGAACAATTTGTTCGTTTTCTTGAAGCCTTGGGCGGAGAAAAAGACAGTAACCACCAAGATGTCATTCGTCTAAAGGACTCACGTGTCAAAAGAAGTGGTGGTAAGGTCAGCATCGAATCTGGATACTCGAAACATCCTGTCGTTGGTGTCACCTGGTATGGCGCTGTTGCCTACGCACGTTGGGTAGGCAAGCGCTTACCAACAGAAGCGGAATGGGAAGTGGCGGCAAAAGGTGGCGAAGCCAGTGCGCTTTTTCCAAGCGGAAACGACATCGAAAAGAGCGAAGCAAACTTCTTCAGCTCAGATACCACTCCAGTGATGAGCTATCCTCCAAACAAGATCGGCCTATTCGATATGGCGGGCAATGTGTATGAATGGTGCCAAGACTGGTATGGATATAACTTTTACGAGAGTTCGGTCCAAGAGCCAGACAACCCAAAAGGTCCTTTACAGGGCGTTTACCGCGTTCTAAGAGGCGGCTGCTGGAAGAGTCTTAAAGAAGATTTGCGCTGCTCGCGTCGTCATCGCAACAATCCAGGAACCGTTAATGGAACATATGGCTTCCGGTGCGCTGCGGACGTACAATAAGCGTTGAAGGATAAAGGGATATCATGGTCGCAGTACTATTCGTTTGCTTAGGAAACATCTGCCGCTCACCAGCGGGAGAAGGGATTTTAAAATTACAGGCAAAAGATAACAACATCCATATAGAAAGTTGTGGTCTCGGCGATTGGCATGTGGGTCAGTTTCCAGATGGACGCATGCGCGATGCAGCGATGGAGCGAGGGGTCGTTCTCACAAGTCGCGCCCAGCAGTTTAAGGAAGAATTTTTTGATCGATTCGACTACATCCTTGCCGTCGATAATGAGGTCTTACATAGTCTCTACCGCTATGCTAAAACTCCCGAACATAGAGTGAAAATTTATTTGATTACTGCCTTTAGCAGCTCCTATCCGAATCAAGAAATTCCCGATCCTTTTTATGGGGGGCGTGTAGACTTCGACCGTGTTCTCGACATGCTAGAAGACTCCTGCGAAGGTATCCTCCAAGAAATCGCCCAAAAAAAGAAGAGCGATGCGTAATTAATGCGTCGAAAA
>CAYIYO010000007.1:47644-49322 GCA_964367715.1 uncultured bacterium | reverse complement strand
GATTCATTCCTTTTATCGTCGTTTAATGCATCTCCTATCAAAGAAGGTCCGACTCTAGAAACAGCTTGACCTGCAACTTTTTCAAAGCCTGTTTTTAATTTTTTATTTTTTGTAAGTATAGAGCGCTCCGCAATCTCTTGAGGAGAAACAGGGATAAATTTTCCCTTCGAAAAGTTAGCGATTGTAGAAGAAGAAGTAGAAGAAGTTTTGGATGTGGTGGAAGAACTGGGTTTTGGAGCGGATCGAGTCGTTTTCCTTCTAATTGCTGATGAGGGGGGTAATGAAGAAGAGGAGGATGAGGAGGATGAAAATGATGATGATGAACTCATGAAACTTCCTGAATTAAATTATTTTTTATTAATAAACAATAGAATGATTATATCAGAAAACCACATAAAAACCAAGAATTTCAAAGAAATACTTAATTAAAGCGAGCAAAACGAGTAAAATTTAAAATTAAAATTTTAATTACTATTTGTTAATATAGGATAAAGAAGTCCTAAAGAGAGAAGGATTCCAAACATCAACTGAAGCAATGCCCCCACTCCCAAAAATTTATTATAGATAGGTCCTGGAGGAGTGCGTCTAATAAATCTAACAAGACTCCAGGCCAAGGGAAAAGAAATCCAAGGGGCCATCGCCGCATACCGATCCCCTAGCGTGGTCCAGTAAAAAGAAAGGGCAAAGGGTCCTAGGGCCATGAGGGCAATTTCAAGACGGGCGAAGGAAACACCGAAGCGGACCGCGAGCGTATTTTTATTTGCTTTAGCGTCGCTAAAACGGTCTCTTAGATTATTGATGGCGATCATTACTGTGGCAAGCATTCCCAATTGGAGTCCGGCAAGCAGCGCTTTAGGCGCAAGAACGCCTGTCTGGACATAAAAGGTGGCGCCTGTGGCGACGAAGCCAAAGAAGAGGATCACAAACAAATCGCCTAATCCAACATAGGCTAAGGGGTAGGGTCCGCCTGTGTAGAGATAGCCGCAGATGATAGAAAGGAGAATTGTGATGAGAAGAGGGAATCCTCCGGCAACGACGAGAGGAAGTGCTAGCAGGACCGAGAGGACAAAAAATGCGTAACCGGCCCCGAGAACTTGTGCCGGCGTTAAGATTCCTTGTTGAGTGATGCGTGCGGGGCCGATTCTTTCTTCGGTGTCCGCTCCCTTTTTAAAGTCGAGAGCGTCATTTATGAGATTTGTTCCAATTTGGATAGAGAGGGCGCTTAAGAGTGCTGATAGAGGAAGAAGCCAGTTAATGGAAGCACCTTCTGCCGCGGCGAGAGAGGTTCCGACCAGAACTGGGACGAATGCTGCAGTGAGAGTTTTGGGCCGTGCGGCAAGGAAGAGTGCTTTTAAGGAAGGAGTATTTTTATCGAGTGTTTGCGTCATTTGTTTTCTTTTTTTATACTAAACAGGAAGAAAAATTACCACAGAGAATACAGAGACAGCTTATGCAACTTTATACCGCTCGTGGCGAAAATAAATTAAATTATTGACATCTCTAGTTTCTTTTACGGCAAACGTGGGAACTGGGTAAAGTCTGGTTTTCGTTTTTCTAGAAATGCATTTTTTCCTTCTTGTGCTTCTTCAGACATATAGTAGAGAAGAGTGGCATTGCCAGCAAGGTCGAGGAGACCCATTTGGCCATCGCAATCTGCATTCAAGCACGACTTAAGGCA
>CAYIYO010000007.1:0-47544 GCA_964367715.1 uncultured bacterium | reverse complement strand
TTTAGACGAGGAATACCATCGCCACCCATATAGCCTTCACTGCCGCGAATGCGCTGATCGCCACCAGAGCAAAATGCTTGTGTTCCTTCGCCTGTCAGAATGATCACGCCAATAGAAGGATCATTCCGGCAGAGGCTGAAGGCCTCTTGCATTTCAATCACTGTTTCGGGACGAAACGCGTTACGCACTTCTGGGCGATTGATCGTGACTTTTGCGATTCCGTCTTCGGTTTTTTCCAGTTTAATATCTTGGTATTTCCTTATCTGTGACCATGAACTGGTTGCTGTTGACATAGTGCGCTCCTAAATGAATCAATTTCTGCAAGTAGTCGTTGTGGAGTATCAAATAGTACACGATGCCCTGCATCTGCGACAACAACAACTTTAGATAAAAGATGTGAAAAATTTAGTTGTTGCGTATGAGTCACATACGCATCATCTTTTTCGCCGACAATCCATAAAATTGGAATCGGAAGGGACTCAATATGCTCTCTTAAGCTCTCTTGTTTTGCGAGCGACCAATGACGCAAGAGTGCTGAAAGTGCGGCGCGGTTGTACTCCTTTTCGTGTCGTATATATCTATAGGGACTCGACTGCAAGACACTTTGGGAGTTCCATGCCTGCATCACCATTTCCCAGTTTTCTTGTTCAAAACGTGCTGCCCACGACTCATCGCTCTGCTGACGCTGTAAACGCTGTGTTTTATTTTCTAGTCCCGGATGTGCAGAGATAATTACGGCTCCTTTCCATAAGAGTGGATTGTCGACGCAACAATGGAGGGCAAGCCTTCCACCTAGTGAGTAACCGATCAAAAGTCCTGGTTCCAAGAGAGCGTTGATCATCTGTTGATTAAATGCGTTTGCTGCTTCGCAAAGAGAATGCCCCTCTAATGAATACAACGATGGTGCGTAATCAGGAGAAAGAAATGCCCAATCCGCAGGCTGACCAAGGAATCCATGTAGAGCAACTGTTTTCATTGCTCTGCTTTCCAGCGACTCCAAAACCGCGCCGTTGCTTCTGCGTTGGGACAAAGCTCGATCAGGCGTGGACGTAAAGCCGATTCAATTTTTTCAGGAACTTGTGTCCAATGATGGTACTCCATCTGCCACATGTCGGCAAAACCTTTGAAATTAAAGGAGTGTCGATTTTGAAAGGAAGGATCGACAAACATGCGTTCAAAAATTTTGCCTCCCCCATTATTGATGACGACCGTATTGATATTTTTTGCAGGAAGTTGAGATAAAATCCAGGGCGCTGTCATGTCGTACATTGTAGTTAAATCGCCTAAAAATGCCCAGTTTTGTTTGCATGGATCACACACGCCAAAAAAGGTGGAGAGCTGTCCATCGATTCCATTGACTCCCCTGTTGCAATGAATGTGAGGGTGATTTTTCAGAGTGGTGGCAGCGAGATCCCATTCTCGAATCGGCAAGCTATTACCTAAGTAAATTGTCGCATCAGAAGAAAGCTGCCTAGAGAACGCATGGATTAGACTTGGTTCCGCGCCTGGCTCTTCTTGAAACAGCGTATTTAAAAAAATTAATTTACTTTTCTGACTCTCTAACCACGTGTGCGCAGGAAAAGAAGAAGATGCACATTCGATTCCATTCGAAATTTCTGTGAGAGATCCATAAATCACCGTGCCTTCACTCAATCCAGAAAAAGGAGAACTGCTCAACGAACAAACAGTAATTTTATCTCTTAACTGTTCGAGATCGCGCCAAAAACGAACCGTCGGAACGCCTCCTATCCGCAGCACTCCATCGATCGGATACCCTGCCTCCCCACTGTCGGTCCAGATAGAGTCGGTAACGGAGATGCGTTGCGGTACCAAGCGCGCCTCTTCTCGTATTCCCGAAGGCGCTTCAAGGTAGACCGGTGCCTGATAACGGAGGAGCAAATCGACAACAGCAGGGCGCTCTTCCTCTGTTAAGGCCCCGACGACCACCAAGGGATATTTCACATCCCGAATAAATTCTTTGAGCTGAGCAATAGAAGGAAGAGTTTTTTTCTTTTGCGGTTTATTTTCGTCTTTAGAAAAGTGAGCCGGATATTCATGATGCGTAGACTCTTCTAAACACACGTTAATGTGTGAGGGAAATAGATCTGATAATTCTTTCCACCCCCCCTCTTCATAAAAGTGCGCATACACTCCAAACAAATGCACCTGCTCTGCTGCTTGTGGAGCTCCGCTGCCTCGAAAGCGCGCGGGACGGTCCGCTGTCACAAGAATTAGAGGAAGACTGGTATAGTAGGCTTCCATCGTTGCAGGAAGCAACTCTGCTGCGGCAGTTCCTGAAGTCGTAATCACAGCAACAGGTCGTCCTGTGGCCTTGATGCGTCCAAGAGCAAAAAAAGCAGCGGAGCGCTCTTCAATCCAATGATAAACACAAAAAAAATCGTTTTGCGAAAGGAACTCGACAAAAGCTGCATTGCGTGCGCCGGGACAGAGGCAAATTTCTCTCACTCCTGAAGCGAACAGCCGCTCTAAAATGGAGTGGGCAAGTGCTCCGTTTCCAGCTGCAGCAGTTCTTTTATCGCCCCCAACTTCGATTGTAGTTCCTGCCATTCTACTTCCTTTTCGCTTTCTCTGACGACTCCGCAGCCGGCACCGAGAGTGATTGTCGATCCTTCCCATTGCATATTGCGTATTGCCACGTAGCAAATTGCTATTGACTCCCCTTCTTGGTATCCAACAGGAGCGCCGAAAAAGCCGCGCGGCTGATTTTCATTTAGTGTGCGGAGCCATTTCAAGCCTTCTTTTTTCGGATACGCCCCTAGGGCTGGTGTCGGATGCAGTGCTTCCACAATCCGTTCGAAGGCAGGATTATCTTTAAGCATGATACACATTGGCGTCAATAAATGAATCATGCTTTTTAATTCTAATGGCCTTAACTTTTCTTTTTGTAAGCGACCGAAAGACTGTAAGGCCTCTTCAATGGCTTCGACTACAATCTGGTGCTCATGCAAAAGTTTTTGGTCCCAGTGTGCCTTTGCTTTCTCTTTTAACAAGGTGCCCGCACATGCCACTGTATGAAGTTGCTCCCCCTTGCGTTCAAAAAGAATCTCCGGGGTCGCTCCAAGAAGTCCCCTCCCTCCTTGCCATGTCCCATACAGATGAAGAGGATATTTTGTTGAGGCATCCATCGCCGCGCGCAGGCTTCGACAAAGCAATGAGGGCGTTACCCTCTTTTTTCCTTTGTGCAATAAGTACGGGACCCCTTTCGATAACTTATTATTTGAAATTAAATCTTGAAGGGAGTCAAAAGAAGAAAAAAATGGGGAGGGCTCTAAGAATGGCCAGTGAATTCTTTCGCTGCTGGGTGGTTTTAGTAAAAATTCTTTGAATTCTGCGTGCGATACCATTTTTTGGTGACGATGACGATGCCATGGCATCTTCTCGTTTAAAAAAAAATCTTGAAAATAGAATAAAGAAGGAGCCCCCCCCTTCTCAAACCTCTCTCTTTCTCCCCAACCAATCGCTAGTGTTCCATCATTTAAATCGACAACAGAACCATCTAAAAGAAACTCGGTCAGATTCATGAAAAAAACCATAGAATTATTATCGTTAATGCTTAATAATTGTTCCGCATAGAGGTAATTTTTTAAAAGGATTTAGTGCTAAACGAATGAAGAATTTCCTTTGTAAACTATTTAATATTTATCCAGGTGAAGAGCGCAACTGCATCTACTTCGCCATTCTTGGATTTTTATGGTCGTTCGCAATTACTTTGGGAGCAAAGTTCGCGGATGCATTATTTCTGATTAATATCGGAGCAGAGTCCTTACCTACCGTTTATATCTTTGCTGCGTGCGGAATGATTATTCCTGCGGTCCTTTTGATCAAAACTGTGAACCGCGTCTCCTCTTA
The DNA here is from genome assembly GCA_964367715.1 of uncultured bacterium. Taxonomy (GTDB): domain Bacteria; phylum Chlamydiota; class Chlamydiia; order Chlamydiales; family Criblamydiaceae; genus CAYIYO01. The sequence goes on along the minus strand of CAYIYO010000007.1, from coordinate 43,674 downwards.
TAAAATTTTTCTTACCATTATCGGATTCGACATCGCCTTTTATGCCGGCATCTACCTGTACCTCACTTATTATCCTGCGAAGGATCAAGAGTGGCTGTGGTATGTATTGCGTGTGGTGGGATTCCAGATTAAAGCCATCACTGTGACTGGTTATTGGACCTTTCTCGACCAGTACCACAATATGCAGGATGCAAAGCGTCTTTACGTCTTATTCAGCTCGATGGCATTTTTGGGACTTGCCGCAACAGGTACCGTGATGCGTTCGGGGCTGCTCGACTTCGAGCAAGTGTTGCTACTGATTCTGTTTTTACTTTTTATTGCTGCCTTTTGCATCAAACAAATTGTCTCGCGCGTGCACCTTGCACATGATGCCTCTGCCATGGTAGATAGTGAGACCGATCCCTCTAATCGTTCCATTTTTGGGATTGCAAAAGAGATCGTGAAGTCAAAGTTTTCGCTACTGGTGATGGCAAATAACTTCGTTATCTTCATGATGTGCGTCACAACCGAGTACAACTACCTTTCTTATTTCGACGCGCATTTTGATCCAACAGAGCACCAAGCGACGGCCGGCATTAACATTGAAGATGCCGCCCTAACACTTTTTTTAGGAAAGATCATTGTGGCTGTGGGAATGGCAAACCTCTTTTTTGGACTTTTCGTCTACAGCAGACTGGCACGGCGCTACGGCCTCGGGATGATGCTCACCTATTCTCCAATTGTGTTGATTGTCGCATTCACCGGATGGTTGTTTAAAGACTCAATGGTTTTTCCAATCATGGGATATTTCATCGTCGAAGGATCGTTGGAGGTCATCGACGACGTGAACTTCAACCTACTACTCAATGCCATCCCTAAAAAGCTAAAGTATAAAGTTCGAATCACCATTGAATCGTTTCTTGAGCCATCGGCGATGCTATTGAGTGGCACTCTTCTCTCTATTGCCTTCATCGATACTAAAATCCTCTCTCTAGTGCTCGCCATGACGGCCCTGCTCATTGCTTTTATCATCCGCAAAGAATACCACCACGCCATCTACCGCAACCTTGCCGCCAGCGCTCTCCACTTCGAACGCCCCTTCCGCGAATGGATCCTTTCCTTCTCTAAAACAGAATTTAAAGAAGAAGAAAAAGCAATGCAACGCATCCTCGATCACGAAAGTTCAGAGAAAAAACTTTTTGCCCTCGCTGCACTGATTGGATTCGATGACTCCATGACGCTGCCTTCCATTCTCGACAACGCGTCAAAACTTTCAGACGAAGCTAAAATTCGCTTTCTTTCAATGCTCGGCGACTCCCCTTTTGCCAGCCACAGCGAAGTCAGCAGTAGACTCCTTTCGTGGTCAAAAGATCCAGCCACGCCGGAACTAAAAGCCGCCCTCTACTACTACCTAGCAAAACAGGGACTGCTGCATCCTGAAAATATGCGCGAATTCCTTCACACCCCTCACTTGCAATTGCGTGCAGCAGCCATCCTCACCTTAAAGACCACTACGCCGAATCTACCAAACGCTTTAGCAGCAGAATACCGGACCATTGCCGATAAAGAGATTGCCCGTCTTATCAGCTCTAACAACTATCTAGAGCTAATGATGGGAATCCAACTCCTTGGAGAAGAGAAATCCATTCAACATTTCCAACTCCTTCTTCCCTTTTTGGCCTCTCCTTCGCTGGAAATTGCACGTCACGCCATGCAAGCACTAGCAAAGGTAACGACTCCTAACTGTCGCAAATATGCAAAAACCCTGCTTGCCCATCTTCGCGCCTCCAACGACATATTTTTTAGAAAGGCATGCCTAACAGCGATCGGAAAACTGGAGGATGCAACCCTTATCCACGACATCATTGCCGCTAGCTTACACTTCCGTCAAAGTGAACGTCGTCTCATCGAAGCCATGATACGAAAAATCGGTCTTAACGCAGTTCCTATGCTCCTGGCAACAACACGCGACCATCACATGCCGGACCGCTGCCGCGCTTTATCCGGACGCATCTTGGGTCACCTCGCGCTTCCGCATCTTCACTCCAGCCTCCACGACATTGTTCAAGTCGAAGCCAACCGCGCCTACTTTTACTTTAGCCACTACCATAGCATCCAAAGTAAGTATCCAGACAAAGATCTTACCCTTCTCGTCGAAGCTCTCCTAACCGGATACCATTCTGTGATGGACTTCATCATCCAACTCCTTTGCTCTGCAGGTGAAGTCGAGGATGCCGACCTTCTGCTCCGCCTCTACCGCAACCCCGACATCAGAATCCGTAGCCAAGTCGTGGAAACATTAGAAAAAACGTGCGATAGAAAAATATTTTTGATTCTCAGACAGCTGATCGAGGATGTCCCGCCAGAGGAAATGCTACGCACCTACTATAGCCGCCAAGCGGACTTGATGCCATTGTCCGAACTTCTAGAAAAAATGAGCCTCTCTGCTTCGCCCGTTGATCAAATTGCTGCCGTTGCGACGATGTACCAACTAAAGCTACCTGAGCTAGAGAATGCCCTTAAACGGCAGGTGCACAGCCATGAAGAAATTTTCCAACATTTTGCCCAAGAGTTGCTCGCCCAATGATAAAAATTACCCTTATTGAAAAAGCGTTTCTTTTGAAGAAGACCTCTATGTTTAAAACACTAGACCTCGATCTTCTTCTGCCTATCGCCGATCGGCTCTCGCCCCAAAAAATTGCAGCAAATGAAGTGATATTTGGCTTAAACGAGCAGGGATATAGCCTCTACATCATTGCAGATGGAATCATCGAAATCAAAAGGGAAGGGAAGCCGATTGTGAAACTAGAAAAAGGAGAGGTCTTCGGAGACGAGTCTCTTTTTAATAGCCAGCCTCGTGCCTACTCCACCTTAAGCAAAACAGAAACAACGCTGCTCATTCTCTCTTTTAACGACCTGCTGGCAATTCTCTTTGAATATCCTAAAGCGGCGTTAGGGTTTTTAGAAGCCTACGCAACCGTTCTTCCCTGCCGGGCATCTGAAAAATAGTATTGGTAATGTTTTTGTCTATACACAAATAAAGTAGGTAACGATTTGCATCAGGCTGGAAGAGCTGGCATCTTACAGCGAAGGTCGGAACGCAGCGCAGCGGAGTGGAGGCCTGGATAAGAAAGAAAAAATATTGAGGTCTATACCAACATAATTATACCATTCGTGAATGAAATTTTAATTCCTCAAAAATTTCATTCACGAATGGTATAAAGACCCGACCTTAGAGTTTTAATATTTTTTTAGGTCGCGGATGCGACCGAAGCCTGTAACCACAGACATGAGCCTGTGGTAAAGATAAACAACCAATTAAGCCGCGAATGCGGCGACAGATAAATTAGGGTGGTTCAGAAAATTTCTGTCGCCGCATTCGCGGCTCTGTAATCTATTTTTAACCTTACCACAGGCTCACGCCTATGGCTACATCCTTCGGTCGCATCCGCGACCTGAAAAATCCTCAAGTCTAGTCTGTGGAATGTGGAGTTTTTTAAATTCACTTAGGCATAAATAAGTAACAATAAATAAACCGTTATTATATAATTTAATCACCATATTAATTGGAGATATAAATTATGAAAATAACATCATTAATAGCGTTTTCCTTCGTTTTATTTAGCTGCTGCTTTGCTGCAACAGCAGATGCGGGCCATTGCCGCCCTCCTCATCGAACAGAAACTGTGATTGTTCAACAACGCCCTTACTACCGGGAAACATACGTCCCTGTTTACGAACGCACCCCTTCACGTGTTGTGGTTCTTCAAGAGCCTCGCTACGTCGAAGAAGTCGTTTATGTTGAAGAGCACCACCACCATCACCATCACACGACCTATTACCAACGTCCTGTCTGCAGACCAACCATTGGACTTTCCTTTTCTTGGCTCTTTAGATAATCTCCCTACCTAAAATCACACAAAATAAAAAAAGCGGCGCTAGTTTCATCGCACCGCTTTTTTTTCATCAACAACTTGCGCTCTATCCAATTTAAGAATTTCCGATAGCGATGTTTGATCACGTTGTCTCCGACTTCTCAATTCAGCAGAAATATTTTTTGCAAATTCTTTTTCTTGTTGGATAAATTGCTCTTTCAAGGGATTTATTTTTTCATCTAATTCAGTAATTTTTTTCTCGATAAAAATTCCGACTATACACCCACCGAGCATTAGCCCAAAGCCTAGTAAAATCGCACCCCCAAGGACGCCTAATACAATAAACCCGGCAGTAGTCGCTACATATGGTAGCACGAATCCGGCTAGAAAAACGGTTAATGCAACGATTACCACACCCATGAAAGGAGCGCTACAAAAAGCAGCTTCCTTAGAATCCAATAGTTGAGATCTCTTGGACTCCATCTTTTTCAGCTCATCACTCCATCCATGAAAATCGCTCACTGTATGCGGTGCTTGTAAATATATGCCTAATTCTTGTAGTTCACCAGGAGTTAATTTACAAATCTTGATGCCTGTGGCCTCTATCTCCTTTATTCTTTTTTGTGCAGCATTAATTTTATGATCCCTTGCACCCGAAATGTTCAAATACGCCGCCTTCACTTTTTCTTCGGTAACGCAGCTATCCGGCCTTGCGTTTATTTTATTTTTAAATTGTTCAAAGTCCTCTTTAATAAATGCCGATCTTATATTAATACTCATACAAACCACCCCTTAGTTGCAAATTAAAATTATAAATTAATAATAACACATTAATTGATAAATTTAATAAAGATGGCATTAAATTTATACAAAAGATAGATTAAGATTATATCCAGGCGATACAAGAGATTTCAATGCGCACGCCTAGGGGAAGGCCTGCCACTTGGAGGGTTTGACGGGCAGGGGCGACTTCAAAATCAAAATGCAGAGCAAGCATTGGACTTTCCTTTTCTTGGCTCTTTAGATAATCTCCCTACCTAAAATCACACAAAATAAAAAAAGCGGCGCTAGTTTCGTAGCACCGCTTTTTTTTCATCAACAAATAGCCCTCTATCCAATTTAGGAAACCCAAGTTGCGTATAAAATTATCACGGTACTTTTGATAAGGTTTTCATCGCGATAGCTATGCTGGAGTTTGGCATTTTTAATCAAGTACTCTCGGATTTTTCAATTCAGCAGAAACAATTCGTGCAAATTCTTCTTCTTGATTGATAAATTCATCTTTCAAGGGCTTTATTTTTTCACCTAGTTCAGTAAATTTTTTCTGCATAAAATGTGCCACTATAGGCCCACCGATCGCGACCCCAAAGCCTAACACGACCCCCCCAAAAGCGCAGCATCCTAAAACCGTTCCTAAAATAACCAACGAAGGAGACACTAAAATTTGTACCGCAACTGCCATTACTAGCAAGACCACGGCGCTCAATCCATAGATTGCCGCACCTATGACAGGAACGCCAAAAAAAGCAATATGTATAGATTCAAATAGTCGAGACCTCTCGGAGTCCATCTTTTTCAGCTCATCATTCCATCCATGAAGATCGCTCTCTGTATGCCCTCCTTCTAAATGTATGCCTAATTTTTGTAGTTCACCAGGAGTTACCTTTAAAATATTGATGCCTAAGTTGGTTATCTCTCTTATTCTTTCAGTTGCAGGTTTTCTCCCATCCGAAGTTATGACATACGCACTTCCCACTTCTTGTTCACTAAGATAGGGATTCCTTGCTTCTATTCTCCCTCTTAATTGTTCAAAAGTCTCTTGGATAGATGATGACGATCCTGTAATAGTAGCCATAAAAATTTTTCCTTAGTTAACGCAAGTTGCGTTATATATTAAAATTAAATTCATAAAGTAATAATAACACATTAATTGATAAAAACCAATAAAGATCGCCTTAAATTTATACAAAAAAATAGATTAGGATTATATCCAGGCGATACAAGAGATTTCAATGCGCACGCCTAGGGGAAGGCCTGCCACTTGGAGGGTTTGACGGGCAGGGGCGACTTCAAAATCAAAATATTGATGATAAACTTCGTTCATTTCCGCGAAATCGGTGTTTAAATCGATTAGAAAGACCTCTACCCGGAGCACTTTTTTCAGTTCGGAACCGGCAGCCCGTAGGATTGCCTCCATATTATCAAGAACCCTAGCTGTCAAAGTCGCGATATCCCCCTCTATTACTTTCCCTGTGTTTGGATCGATCGGCAGCTGTCCTGAAACAAAAAGTAGCCGTTTTCCGCTTTCTAAGGCGACAGCCTGAGAGTAGGGGCCGGATGCAGCGGGGGCATGTGCTGTTTCAATTTTTTTCATGTTTAGTCCTGAAATATTTCCATCTTATTTCTCCAATGCGGCTGCATATTAGAAAACTTTTCCCCGTATAGGGATTCCAATCTTTTGTCAAAGGACTGGGCAAGGGAAGGGTGCTTTTCTTTGAGCCATAGGCGAAATTTATATGTTTTCGTATAGAGCTCTTGGAGGTAGAAATCGGGATTTTTGATGCTCTCGTCTTCCGCAAATTGGCCCACATCGACATGGATAGGAGTTCCTTCATAGACCCCTGTATTTTGCATGAGGGCATGGTCATTATCGGCAAACCCACGGTGGTACTCTGACAGAAGGCGATCGAGGAGATTTCCTAACAATGCATCAGCAAGAGAATCTTTTCCTTTCCCCATCAGACCATCGATTTCATCGCACAACATTTTTGCTTGCTTTTGGACCATAAACTCGAAATTGTCTAAGTTGATTTCGTGCTTGATCCCCAATTTATCATAAAAAATAAAGGATCCATGTTGTCCGTGTGTTTTATTTAGGTGAACATAGACAACTCCTGTTTCACCGGACAGTTTATTGTGTGCGAGCTTCCAGCTTTCAAAGACACCTTCCCGTTTTTTTTTCTTAAAGGCTTCTTTGTTGCGGAGGTAAGTTTTCATTCCTGGAAGAAAGTCGACATAATAGCCCCAAGGCTTTGGACGGAACCGCTGGTATTTAAAAAATTTTATTACATATTTCCCGTCTTCGCTTCCGAACACATAGGATTGGCATCCTTTCCCTAAATAACGGTAAGGCTGTTGTAGGATTGTTGATAGAGCGTTCTGTTCATCTGGAGATAGGGCGCGTGTCTCCCATCTTGGATCATATGTGAAATCGGAGGTGATGTTGCTGAGTAGAAATCCGTCCGTCGTCTGATAATAAATAAGGTTGATTCCGTATAAAAATAGAGACAACGCTAGGAAATAAGCGGCGCGCTTGGTCCATTTCAACTTTAGATTCTGTATCGGATTCATAAAAAAATTTCCATTTTTAAAAGTCCATGCTATCACAAACAAAAAAAATCACAGTAGCTTTTTTTTCTGAGCGCCCCCTATACTAATCGGAGAATGATAGCCATTGAAGGAGCGAATGATGTTAAAGATAGATCTTAAAGGCAAACGTGCATTTATTGCGGGCATTGGGGATGATCAGGGATTTGGCTGGGCGATTGCTAAGGCGTTGGCAGAATGTGGTGCGGAGATATTGATTGGCACGTGGACTCCTTTAATGAAAATTTTTCTTACCAACTTAGAGAAAGGAAAATTCGATGCGTCGCGACAGCTAAGTGATGGAACATTGATGCAGATAAAAAAGGTGTACGCACTGGATGCTGCATTTGACACCCCTGATCAGGTACCTGCAGAGATCCGGGAGAACAAACGTTACCTCGATGCCTCACATTATACCGTTTCAGAAGTCGCAGAGCAGGTGAAAAATGAATATGGATCGATTGATATTCTTGTACATAGCCTTGCCAATGGCCCTGAGGTATCTAAACCATTACTTGAGACCTCGAGAAATGGGTACCTTGCCGCTGTTAGTGCATCCTCCTACTCTTTTGTTAGCTTATTGCAGCATTTTGGTCCTTTGATCAATGCAGGGGGAGCGACCCTTTCCTTGACATACATTGCTGGCGAGCGTGCCGTGCCCGGATATGGGGGGGGAATGAGCTCTGCCAAAGCTGCTTTAGAGAGTGATACGCGCACACTAGCTTTTGAAGCGGGACGCAAGTGGGGAATCCGCATTAATACCATCTCTGCAGGACCGTTGCCAAGTCGTGCGGCGAAAGCGATTGGATTTATCGAACAGATGATCGACTATTCTGTGGCGAATGCTCCGCTAACAAAAGCGTTGGAAGCAGAAGAAGTGGGGAATACGGCAGCCTTTTTATTATCGCCTTTAGCCTCGGCAATTACGGGAACGACTCTCTATGTCGACAATGGGCTACACGGAATGGGCATTGCTGTCAGCAGCAGCAAATAGCTCTTCTGCAGATTGGAGAAATCTACGGTCTGGGAGTAATTAAATGCGGAAGGCGATCTGTTGTTGAAAGATGCTCGACGCTGATGGATCCAGCGCTTGAGCAGAATTAACATACATTTCTGCTGCGTGCATGTCACCTAATTCGTAGACACAGACGGCGAGCTTAATAAGCACATCTGGATGATTTTCTTCGAGTACTGTTGCTGCTTCGTAGTGTTGCTTAGCGACTTCCCAGCGAGACATTTTCATTGCTGAGGCGCCAGCCAAGACACAGTCGCTAAACGAACGCTCTTCGCCTGCTTTGCGGCGTATTTTTTTGTGCTGCTCATTTTCTTGCGGCGTCCGTTGAAGCGCTGCTAATAGAGAGGAAATCTCTTTTTGTTCTTTCTGCAGGGGCGTTGATGCCGTAAAAAGAGAGTCTCCTTCTTGTACTGTCAAGGCAACATCGGGATCTTCCACCCACTCCCCTAATTCATTAAAGTCGCGTGGGCGTTCGGAAGGATTGTCTTGAAGGCACCGCTCAAGAAAAGGGCGCCATCGCGAAGGAACGCGCTCCCACTTGGGGGCTGTCCAAGTGTTGTTTCCAGTAAACAGAAGAAGAGCGAGGGTTCCGAATGCAAAAAAGTCGGCAGCGGGTCCGACTGTATTGACTCTTTTCTCCTCTCTTTGCTCTGGGGCGAGCATGGCGATTTGCGAGAGAAGCTCCTCTCTTCGGTATTTTTCCAGCGGAATTTTTCCTCGCGCTAACTGTTGTGTCCGCTGGTAGAATGCGGCTGGACCCATAGCAAAGACAAAACCTGTATCTGCGATTGTTAGATGGGAGAGACGATGCGCGGCGTCTCTTTCGATAAAAATCGTGGCCGGAAGCAGAAATCCGTGATAAAGCGTTTCTCCGGTATTGATGTGTGAGGTGTGAAGATCTGCCATTGTGTGGGCAATCGTCATTAGCACCTTTTCTTTGTCAATCGTGGTGAAGTATTTGTCTTTTACGTAAGCTGTTAGAGACATTAAAGGAGTGGCTTCGGAGGATAAAAGCCCCTGCTGAATCGTAACGAAGCGATGGTTGCAATCGACAAAAGAATAGGAAGCAAGGTGGCAGGGCCAGCGTCCTTCGCGGGCATCAAGAAATCGACCAAAACGATCACAACAGTCCGTGGTCGCCATTTCTGGTGGTAGGATGATGCAAAGGGCGCGACGCTCTTTTTGATCCCTTACCTGCGTTTCGCGGCCAAAAAAGCTGCCGTGATGCTGACCGATAAAGCGGTATCCTGTCGCTGCTTTTTCCGCAGCCTCAAAATAGCGTGCATGGCGATAACGGTAAACGTCTCTTTGACGGATGCGTAAGGCCATGATACCATAGACACACAAAAGAGCCAGTAAAAGCCCGAACAACACAATAAGAAAAAAACCAATCGGTGTTTCTAGAGCGAGTTGGATACGTTGAATCATTCAACCTGTTCAAAAGTTATCGTGGCTTTAATGGTGCAGGATCCCTTGCCATGCAAGCGCCGCAAGAAGATTCTCCAATCATACGCATTGAACCGCTTTTGCCCTTTTAATTCAAGTTGGCAAGGACGATTTCCTAACATGACATGACCACGGAAGCCGCCTTCCCCTTCAAGCTGCTCAAATTGAACCGATATTTCCATCGACCGACTTTTGAAAGAGACCTTTTCGTTGAGGAGGAAGCTGTTGGCGCAAATGTCATCAACGTGGATCGCACATCCTTGTCCTTTGTCTAGATAGAAATCGACCTCTTCTTCACCTTCTGCCAACACAAAAGTAACGACGTACTGATTTGAGCCATTCCCTTGTGCCACCACTAGCGTGCCTCCACGTTGTCCAACAAAAGAGTGGAGACACTCTTTATCTTTCCAAAGGAATAAAAAGTCTTGTATTCCTTTCCAGCGAGGATGCTTAATTTCTTTGCCCCCCGAAACAACGCTCACACAGTGATTAAACCCTTTGGTGAAAGAGGTATGATAGCCTTCAATGTCGAGCGTTCCGTTCCCTCCTTCCTCTGGGATTAATCCTGGCATTTCGTAGACCAGTGCTCCGTTTAAAAGGAGAAGAGGAGTCTCTTTTGCACGTGTAAGAAGTTTTTCTGAATACTGAGAAAAGAAAAGATCGTAGAGCGTCGGTTGCGGCTCAGCTCCGGATTGGTGTCCTTGTAGGATAGGGCCTGCGTAGCAGCCGAGAGTAGGATGATAGGTCTGTCTCACGTAGCCATTAAAGTTTTTCCATGGACTGTCACTCAGCGATGGATACAAAATTCCTAGTGTTGTTAACAAATATCCCAACTCTTCCGGAGAACCCCAAGCAAAAGTAGGAGCTTCCTTAATTATTGTGTCTTGTAGCACCTTCCCCTTTTCTACAAAGTCTTGTCGCTTCCAACGTTTGCCTAAAACCATAGAGGCCACTGCCAACTGTAAGGCCGCACGTAGTGGAAGGGCTTTTTCTTCGTGTGTGCGGAAGCCATGAACGATCAATCGCTCTGCAGCCGCTTCCAGTTCGGCGACGCGGGATGTCCCTAACACGGCATGGAACTCAAGAAGCAAACGGCAAAAGATGGGAAGGATGCTGCACCCCAAAGTGCGATCGTTACAGAGAGGATATTCGTGAAGATAGAGAGGGAAATTTCCATCAAATAATGAGTTGTCACATAACTGAAAGTTAAGAAGTTGACTGAGAAGCTGTTTTGCCTCTTGTACATGATCCCCTACGCGACTGCGACATAGCGCTAACACAAATAAGAAATTTTCCAGGAGAGGAATTGTCACCGCGACTTCTTCGACAGGAAGTTGATGATTAAAGTGGAGCAATCCTGTCTGCGGATTCTGTAACTTTCGACCTGCGGCAACTGATGCATCAATGAGCTGCCGAATAAAATTTTGTTCTTCTAACATTGGTACCATTAATTTTTTATTTTTTTACAACCTAACTCCGCCCGCAACTTCAATATTTTGTCCGGTGATGTAGGCACTTTTAGGATCGATTAGAAAGGCAATGACTCGCGCCACCTCATTTTCTGTTGCCGCGCGCTTTAGCGGTAAGTCGGTTAATGTGATAGGCAAGTCGACAGCAGTATCGATATATCCCGGCGAAACCATATTTGCGCGCACGCCGTGTGGCGCCCATTTTTTGGCGCAGGCACGCGTCAGTGAATATAACGCTCTTTTGGTCGTCGTGTAGAGCGGACAATATATATCTGCACGCGATAACTCAAGGCCAGCCATGCCGATATTAACGACATTTCCTTTCGTCTGTTCCAAAATAGGATAAAGTTCTTTCATGAATGCATAAGGCGCATGCACGTTCGTTTGAAATAACTGTTCGATCTGCTCAGAACTTATCGTAGGATCTTCTTTTCCAAAGTAATTCCCTACATTATTGACCAAAGCATAGGTATTCACATACTTCGCTGTGTAACGTCCGATAAAATCACAAGTCTTTTCACTGTTCGAAAAATCACCTTGAAAGATTTCTGCTTGGACCCCAAACTGCCGGCATTCGTTCGCTGTTTTTTCTGCTTCCCGTTCGCTTTGGCAATAATGAATGACAACATCGTATCCTTGTTGCGCTAATACCCGTGCGGTTGTTGCGCCTAATCCTTTTGCAGCACCTGTGATTAAAATCCATCCCATTATCGTGTGCGCTCCAGCTCTACCATGCTACATGCTGCTGCTGGAAGCGCAACAGGTTTTTCAATGTGTATCCACGCCCAACTGATTGGAAATGTTTCAAATAAACGCTCTATGACTGCTGCAGCGTAGGTTTCAATCAATCCGTATTTACCGGTCACAGCAGTTTCTGTTACTAACTCTGCCATACGCACGTAATCAATTGTGGCATCGATATGATCGTCTTTTATACAGGCAGAAAAATCATGGCGCACTTTGATGTCGACAAAAAGCGTTTGTTCTTGCACGCGTTCGTGTGGGAGGATACCGATGATACAGTCTACTCTCAATTTTTTAAAGCCAATGATTCCGTTCATTTTTTATTACATCCAAGTTTGAAGTATATACCACGGTTCGGGTATACACAAGTATATCCTTACTCTCCCATTGTCAAGAATAGATTTTTTGACTATATACACAAGTGAATTCAAAAATTGGCTTTTTGAGCATGTCAAAGCCCCGGGATTCACCGATCGAAAGTCGGTTCATATTATTAATATTAAACGACTTTCGATCGGTCAATCGCGGGAGCTTTCACATCGCTTAAAAACCGATTCTTGATTTTACTTGTGTATAAACGAAAAAATCTTACGTGAGGGCGATAACAATAGTGAAAATATTTTTTAATTTATTCTTTCTGTTTGGACTATATGCCCACGCCACTGCTGCAGAGGCGCCCTCCGCACCTATCGAACGCCCTCCCCTCGAAAGCAATGAAGTCGCAGAAATCCCCTATGATAATAACCAATTTTATGAAGAACTAACCAGCATTTTGTTTACGCTGGGACTTTTAGTGATCGCGCTCATCTGCATTAGCTGGTTTGTCCGGCGCATGCAATCGACACGCCTACAATTTGGAAATACCGGCAGCCGAATCAAAGTGCTGGAACAACGACAAATTTCTGCTAAAACAATTATTTATATGATCCACGTCAATAATAAGGCATTGGTCATTGCAGACTCCATGAATGGAGTGACCTGTCTCAGTGAATTTCCGTTATCACTTAATGATGTAGAAGAAAATCCCGCTTCGTCCTCGATGTTTGATAAAATTTACAAAAAAACCTCTACTTGAAGAAAATCGAACGAATCACTAATATAGCGGCATCAAGGAGCCTACATATGCGTACTTCCCCCTTTCTTTATGCGTCGTTATTTTGCCTCACCCTACTTCTAAGTGGATGCTACCGCATGCCCACAGACGATGACTGCTGCCTCATTCCTACAACGAACAATCCGGATGTTTACAAAGATCGCAGTGCAAGTAATGGCATGACTCCTGGAGCAGGATTCTAATGAAAAGACGTCCCATCTATTACGATACAGAAACAACAGGTGTCCGTTCGACACAAGATCGCATCATTGAGCTCGCTGCATATGATCCTGAGTTAAACCGTACATTCGAACGCTTGATTAAACCTGATATTCATATTCCCGCAGAAGCGACTGCAATTCATAAAATTACAAATGAGATGGTTGCCGATGCTGACCCTTTTTCTGTTGTAGGAAAGGAATTTATTGAATTTTGCGAAGGTGATACCGTCTTAATTGCTCATAATAACGATGCCTTTGACCTTTTGTTTTTAAAAGAAGAGTTTAAGCGAAATCAAATGGAATTCCCTGCTTGGCATTTTTTAGATACATTGAAGTGGGCGCGCAAATACCGACCAGATCTACCGCGACATTCTCTTCAATTTTTACGAGAGATTTATGGAATTGCAGCAAACAATGCCCACCGCGCGTTAGACGACGTTGTGGTCCTTCATCAGATGTTTTCGAAGATGTTGGATGATCTTACAATCGACCAAGCATGTGCCCTATTGCAGAAACCTGTTGTCCTTACTAATATGCCGTTTGGAAAACATGCGGGCGTGCCCCTTGCGGATGTCCCTGGTAGTTATGTGCGCTGGTTATCGGAAAATGAAGTGTTTGAGAAGCAGGAAAATCAAGGACTCAAAGAAGCATTCATCAAGCTAGGCCTTCTCAATCCAGCAGCAGCAGCTCCCGCACAGGCAAGCTTAGTCTAAGTTTTCGTATCTTTTTTATCGACCACAGAACCAACAGAGAAAAAATAGGAAGAAAGTCTATATTTGATAGGCATCTTCCTGTTTTTCTCTTTGTGGGCTCTGTGGTCGATTTTTTTTATGGACGGTTTCCGAATTCCTGTGCATGGACGGCGTCTGGGTGTTCTGCGATAAACTGTCGGATGCCTTCATTGCGCAGCTTACATGCAGGACACGTTTTGCATCCCCATCCTCGCACTCCTTCATAACACGAAACCGTTTCTTCAAGCAGGTAGTCGAGAATCCCTTCTTTATAGGCGAGTTCCATCGTCTGCTTTTTCGTCATTTTGACAAGTGGAGTCCGTATTTCAAACGACACATCGTCAAGGTCGATGCGCAAAATTTCCTGCATCAGATCCATGTAATGTCGCGAGCAGTCGCGGTATCCTGAGTTTGCTTCTTCTACTTCAATGATGCCCATGTAGATGCAATGGGCGCCGAGATGATGGGCATGGATGGCTCCTAAGCGTGCCATTAGACCATTGCGACCGACCACCAGTGTATTGGGTGCCTCTTCGGGAAGATGCTCGATCGCTTGCGTCTCATCCATCAATGCGTTTGTGGTGATTTCTTTTAAGCAGTTGATAGAAAGTGTGACATGGTCGACTTTCCATTGTTTGCATATCTTTGCAGCTTGCTGCAGCTCGACCGAATGGCGCTGGCTATAGGAAAACGAGACGCTGAGCACATTTTCTGCTCCAAATCCTTTTATGGCGAGTGCGAGGCAAATCGACGAGTCCATCCCACCTGAGTGAATGACAACGGCTTTCTTTTTCATAGGACAATTTCGGGTAGGCGGTGTGTGCTATGCATCAGTTCCCACATAAGACGAAAACTTGGACAACTTTTTAGCAGTTCGTCTTTTGTCCCTTCTGCAATTTTTTTTCCTTCTTCGAGGTAGATGATGAGATCGGCATCTTCGATCGTAGAAAGACGATGAGCGATGATGATCTGCGTCACTTTTCCACGCAAGCTTTCCATCGCCTCTTTGATATGGTTTTCGCTGATCATATCAAGGGCTGACGTTGCTTCATCCATGATAAGGATCGGAGCATCTTTTGCGATGGCGCGTGAGATGGCGACGCGCTGCTGTTGGCCTCCAGAAAGATCTTTTCCCGCTTCTGCTAGCAGTGTGTCGTATCCTTTTGGCAGACGTCTGATAAACTCGTCCGCGTGTGCCTTCACTGCAGAGGCGATGATGTGTTCGCGAGAAAACTCTCGTCCAAACGCTATATTTGCTGCGACCGTATCAATAAAAAGAAAGGGTCTTTGCGGGACGTAGGAGATGTGTTCGCGGACCGATTTTTGTGTGTAGTGTGTGAGAGGGATCCCGTCAATACGAATTTCGCCTTGTTGCGGATCGTACAGACGCGGAAGAAGCTGAACGATCGTGGATTTTCCTGCGCCGGTCGGGCCGACGATGGCAACAATTTGCCCTTTTTTGACTTTAAAGTTCAACCCTTTTAACACCCATTCTTCGCCGTATTTGAACCATACGTCGTCGAATTCAATGCTCTCTTTGAATCCGACGAGCTCTTCGGCTGCATGGTGGTCGGTAATTTTGGATTGAAGGTTCATCACCTCTGCCATGCGATCCGCTGCGGCAACGCCCCACTGGATCTGAGAGTTTTCTTCTGCAAACTTTTTGATCGGCTCGTAAAAGACATATAAAAGGCCGCAAAAAAATAAAATTTCAGCAACACTCATTTGTTCGACATAGAGTCCATATAGAAGAGCCGTCGCCAGAAAAAACATTCCGACAAAGTGGATGATAGGCCGCGCAGCAGAGTCATAGCGTGCGCTACGCTGCTCTAAGTTCGCCAGGGAGTCGTTTTGTTCGATGTATTTGTTCAATGCAAATGTTTCCATCACAAAGACTTTGACTGTCATGACTCCCCCAATGAAATCAATGAGAAGAGAGAGAAAGCGTTCTTGATTTGCTAAAAATTGTTTTGACAGACGTTTGATACGTTTTGCAATAAAAATGATCGGAAAGAGGATTAAAGGCAGCCCAAAAAACATGATCAAAGACAGTTTCCATGAGGTCATGAAGCAAAGGATCAGCGTGGTGACGACAGTAAAAGGTGTTTGAAGATAGTTCATCAAACAGCCATTGATGCCCTCTGCAATTAGATAGGAATCGTTGGTGATGCGTGAAGAGAGAGCGCCGATATTATATTCTTGGTAAAAGCTCATCGGCATCGATTGGATATGAGTAAAATACTGTGCACGGAGGTCGCGGCTGATCCATATCGAGACGAGTTTCGACGAAAAACGTTGGCAGAAGGTTGTCACCGCTTTAAAAAGAGAGATGACAACAATAAAAAATGCGAGATTGGTAAGATTTCCTGTGAGGGCAAAATGACGATCCAAAAACGCCATTACAACATCAAAAAGATTTGCTTGAGTATTCTTTGCAACGAAGGCCGTCGCTTCTGCGTGAGTGATCCTTCCAGCGCCTGTGGTGTCGATCATTTGCCAGCGTTGAGAGATCTCTTCTGGAGTCACCGCTTCTGCCGTGCGTAATTCGCCATTAGACAAAGGGCCAAAAAGCTCAAAAAAATCCGGACCCTTCCTTGAGACCACTCCCAAGGCGAATATTTCCATTTGAGAGGCGATTGTTAAGAGGATCATTGAGACGATGACAAAAACAATCAATATGCGATGTTTCTTATTTCCTAAAGCCAAAGTAAAGAGTGCTTTCATGAATTGCCGTTCTCTCCGTTGGAGGAAATCGTTTCTTTCTGATGCGCTCCAAGGGCTCTAAATCTGAGGTAGCGCTGTTCTAGCAGAAGCTTTGGCGGGATTTTCGTCAGCAATTCAAGCTGTTCTACAATAAATTGACTAACATTTTTATATACGATTGCAGGATCATGGTGAGCGCCTCCCAGTGGTTCTTCGATGATGGCATCGATGACCTTAAACTGGAGAAGATTTTCGGAATTCAGCTTTAGCGCTTTTGCCGCTTCCATCTTTTTGGCATTGTCTTTCCATAGAATGGACGAACATGCCTCTGGCGAGATGACGGAGTAGTAGCCATGCTGCAACATCCCCACCACATCACCGATGCCCATTCCCAACGCACCACCGGAGGAGCCTTCGCCAATGACAATGACGATAATCGGCACTTCAATCATCGCCATCTCTCGAAGATTAACGGCAATGGCAGATCCTATTCCGCGTTCTTCTGCGTCGAGGCCAGGGTGGGCTCCGGGAGTATCGATTAGGTTGACGATGGGAATGTGAAATTTTTCTGCAAGCTTCATCAAGCGTAGCGCTTTACGAAATCCTTCTGGGTGTAGCATCCCAAAGTTATGTTTGACTCGACTTTCGGTATCATGGCCTTTTTCTTGACCAATGAGCATGCAGTTGATCCCGTTAATAGTTGCCAGCCCTCCAATAACGGAACGATCATCTCCATATAGACGATCTCCACACAATTCGTGAAAATCTTCGCAAAGGTGTTCAATATAGTCGACAGTATGGGGACGATCCGGATGTCGACAGATTTGAATACGTTCCCACGGAGTCAACTCTGCGTAAACAGTCATTTTCATTTCTTCAAGCGCTTCCTCGAGACGTTGGATTTCGCTTTTAAATAGAGGGCTATCTTGACTTTGCTTTTTTAAGTGCTCAATCGTCTTGAGATACTCTTGTATCTTTTTCTCATGAGGCAAAAAATCCATATTTTATCCTTACTCTTGTTTTTATACCGAACGTGATTCAAAAATTGGCTTTTTGAGCACGTCAAAGCCCCGGGGTTAAACGATCGCAAGTGGGTTCATATGCTAATATTGACCCACTTGCGATCGTTTAACCGCGGGAGCTTTCACGCAGCTAAAAAACCAAATTTTGGAACACGTTCGGTATAAGAAGCATTTATTTCAATGCCACTTCGCGTCCAGGCAGCTCTGCTTCAAAAAAATCTTTTACCAAATGAACATATGTCGGTTTGGTGACAACAATCGCAAAAATTTCTTCAATATCATCACTGGCCAAACGGACACATCCGTCACTTTCGTACCTGCCTAAACAGCTTTTGTTTTCTATCAGTGCACCTTCGGCATTTTCTGCCCAAGGAACTCCGTGAAGGCCAAACCCTTTTGCTTCTGCTGTCGCGTTGTCCATTCCTTTTTCGAATGGAATCCATCGCGTTCCAAAGACACGTACCATTTCCACCTGTTCATTATTGAAAGAACCGACTTGCTTTGGTTTATAAATGGCGATGCGGTCGCCTAAAAGAAAGGTTCCTAAGGGAGTAAGAATGCCCGACGATTGACTGCTATCCACACGTCCAAGGCCCACTGGATATGTTTTTAAGAGAGCGCGCTCGTTTGTTCCTTTATCGACATAATAGAACCACAATTTTGAGCGGGAGATATCGATTAGCAGATGGAATTCGATTTCTTTATCTAGTTTAAAAACATTAAAGCGATCGCCCACCGCAACATCTTGTTTAAAGTAGGCAGGCTTGCCATTTAGGCTACGGGCAATAAAATGGCGAGACGTTTTATAATGGGAGGCGTAGTCGGAGAGCCAAGCGGGGCGGCCCTCTTGCCAAGCAGCGCGACTCTTGTAGGTAATGGTTTCCACGATAGGAAGTTTTGGTTCGCCTTTGCGAAAGAGTTCTTCAATGCGGTTTGCTTCAGGAAGGCCTTCATCGGAGCGCTTCACTTTATCTGCGGAAGCCACATAAAGCGCTTCTGTGACATTTTGCGTTTCTACATCTTTTGCATTCACGGACCGAAGGTCTTGTTCTAAATCGACTTCGACAGGCTGAGAGGAGTCTTCGACAACCATAACAGGCAAGACTTCGTCAGAGGCGGGGCCATTTTTGAAGACGGCGGTGATGCCTATCCCTGCAAAAACGATGAGTGTGGAAATAAAAAATAGTCGTGGTAAATTCATATTCATTCCTTCGCGCAAAAGTGAAAATCACTAATTTGTATCCCTGTGAAGAATAATATCTTACGCATAATTTGCCAAGGATTAATATTTAATTTTTTATTGCTAAACCGTGAGTTTTTCAGATCTAGGAAAATGAAAACACATTGTTTTTCTTTTTATATATACACAAGTGAATTCAAAAATTGGCTTTTTGAGGATGTCAAAGCCCCGGGATTGACCGATCGAAAGTCGGTTCATATTATTAATATTAAACGACTTTCGATCGGTCAATCGCGGGAGCTTTCACATCGCTTAAAAACCGATTCTTGATTTCACTTGTGTATACAAGTGAATTCAAAAAGACGCCAGGCAACTTTCGGTACTTCTTTCTTAAAAGGGAATCCGATGAGATAATCGGCATCCCAAAAACTCCCTTTACCACCCAAAGGAATCACTTTCATCTCTCCGCCGGCTTGCTGCGGCTCAATCACCAGCGAAGACCCTTCCCCTTCAAAAGTTAGGGGTTGGGAGACTCCTTGAAAATGTTGGAGCGAACGGCGATTAATACACTTATCTTCTCCAACCCGACAGGATTTTGCTTTTACATAAAAAACAAAGGCAATGCCTTCGATCGAATGGAATCCCATCAAGGTGCTTTGAATTGTTAATATTTCCTTCTGATAATCGAGAAGAAGATCCATCCAATGTCCACTTTGCTCTCTGCGCCGAAAAAAAGAAGACGATGCGCCCTCTTTTGTCGTCAACTTCACCTTCCCTTGGCAATGAAATCCTGCGTCTGTTCCTTCGCTTTTTTTCATCTGGCGTCTAAATAATGCAGAAGGACTCTGCTCTAATCCAAATCGATCACTTTCTCCAAAAGGCAAGTGTTGGGGACCAAAATTGACGATTTGGACTCCCTTCCCAATATATCCGCCGACACCAGAATTACTTCCTGCAAGAGTGCAGTAGAGTGTTTTTGCCTCTTCGCGTCTGATAATAACCCCGCAATCTAAATCGATTTCTATAGGAGAAAAGGGGGCATGCAGTTCATTTCTTGAGCCTTGAATCGTTGTTTCCACCCATTTTTCTAGCGGGATTAAATAAGCAGGAATTTCTCCTGCAAAGTGTTGGTCAAGGAAAGTCGCTTGTTTGTCTGCTGCTGTCAAAAAGTGAAGAGCGTTTCCTCTGTTGCCTAGAAGCTTAAAAAGCAGATAGTTGGTCAGAGCGAGAGAAGTGGCGGTTCCTTCACTCTCTTGAGTGAATAGTCCATTAAGGGGCGCGCCTTGGTGATCGACAGCAAAGTTGAGCTGCCATTGAGCGACTTTTGTTGCTCCGTCAATTAAAGATTGATTTTTTGTTTGAATTCCTAGAAATGCCCATAAAAGGGCAAGCTCTGCATGGGTGCTGTGGTGAGGAAGCTCTCCTGCCGGCCAATAGGCGGGTGCATCAAATGGTGCTGCACCAGAAGGATAAATAGAGGGAGTTAAAGAGGGTATTTTTTCATGCGAAAGAAACGTATTAACAGCTTTTAGTGCGCTGACCAGCTGCGTGGAGTTCCATTTCTCCACTGCAAGAAGCTTTTTATACAGCTGTTGTGTGGAGGTCGGCCATTGCGCATAAGGGCACACGACGTTTAGTAAAAAGAATTCCCTTAACTTATCGCTATAAGCTAAGGGATCATTTTGTAATATCCTTTCACTTTGCTTTTCAAAAGCAAGAAAACAATCTAAAGGAAGTGTAGAAGACACTTCAGAAGCGCTAGAGGGCATTATCCATGCATCAAGAGGATGGTTTCTTTGATACGGATTTTTTTTATATCTGTGTGCAATCGTATGTTCAATAAGGGCAGTCATCGGTCCACATCGCCCGCGCGTTCAATGATTGGTGTTGTTTACTCTTCTGTTTCGTCCGTGATTTCAATCAGGCTTTTCATTTTCTTTCCTGGTGTAAACTTAACTGCACAGCGTGCGGGAATCACGATAGGAACTGAAGCGTTTTTAGGATTACGTCCAATTTTTTGTTTACGTTTGACGACTTCGAAAACGCCAAAATCACGAAATTCTAGGCGTTCGCCATTGGAAAGGCTATCGGTCATTTTATCGAGAAATGATTGAATGACATGTCGGACGTCGCTAGGATGAATTCCTTTTTCTTGTGCGATGGAGTTAATTAATCTCTTTTTTGTCATCGTCGACTTCTTATCTGTGGCTATCATAGGTAAACGAACTCCTTACTTTTAAAATGCAACTCTACTGAATTTTTTTGTAGTGGCGCTATTGTCATATCCTGCTGATTTTCAATCAAGTATTTTTATTTTTCAATAAAAATTTTACACTCTTTTCTGAAAAACATTTCTTATTTCATTTTTCAAAAAAGCGGATAAAACTACAGCGCACTCTGTTTTTCAAGTGAATTTCTAAATACGAATGTCGGCCGTGCCAGTTCTTCTTTCGTTCAGATCGCGAAGAAGACTGTGCTTCGGAGAAAATCCGATTCTTTCGTTCACTTGGGTATATCATATCGAAACGACATTTCGTTTCAAGTATATTGTTAAATTTAAGATTTAATTTTACAAATTTTCATCAACATTAGGTAATTTGAACGAGAATCTTATTCTTTTTTCCTGCTGCGATGAGTAAAAAGCGGTGATCGATGAGGTGTTCTTCGCTAATTTTAAAATTTTCATCTTCAATTTTTTCGTTATTGATAGAGACGCCTCCGCCTGCAATTAAACGTCGAGCAGCCCCTTTGCTTGGCTGTAGACCTGAAATTACCATCAGTTCAGGAAGAGAAGTTCCGATCACTTTATCACCTGTGGTGATATAAGAAGGCATATCCGCAGCGATGGCTTCTAATGCAGCGGCATCCAATTTTGTTTTTTTTCCTGGTGCAGCCCCTAGCGTCGCGCGGAGGGCTTTTTCTACCCCGCTTTCCCCGTGAACAATGCGTGTGACCTCTTCCGCTAAGCGCTTTTGTGCCGTGTTTGGAGCGTAAGTTGCCTCTTTCATTTGTTTTTCGTAGTCTTGAATTTCTTCCATCTCCATGAAAGTGAGCATACACATCAATTTGATGACATCTTCGTCACTGACACGGTAGAGGTACTGATAGAATTCGTAAGGGGAAAGTTTATCGCTGGAGAGCCAGATGGCACCTTTTTCTGATTTCCCAAATTTTTGTCCATCACTGCGTGTGAGTAGTGGAAAAGTGATGCCGTGAACGTGCGCGCCTTCTGTTCTTCTTACCAGGTCGATTCCCGCGGTGATATTGCCCCATTGGTCACTGCCGCCAATCTGTAGGGTCACTCGATGGTTGCTGTAGAGGTGAAGAAAGTCGTATCCTTGAAGAAGCTGGTAGCTGAACTCTGTGAAACTCATCCCTTCTTCACTTTCCATGCGTCCTTTGACGGAATCTTTTGCTAGCATGGTACCGATGCGAAATTGTTTTCCGATAGTGCGCAAGAAGTCGATAAAGCTAAATTGCTTAAACCAGTCGAGATTATTTAAGATGAGGGGTTTATTTGAAGCGGTGAAGTCTAGGATCGCTTCCAAGTTTTTTTGTATTCCCTGCAAATTTAATGCTAGGGTTTGATCGTCAAGGAGTTGACGTTCGGTGGATTTTCCCGAGGGATCGCCAATCATTCCTGTTGCTCCGCCGACGATCGCAACAGGGGTATGCCCGCAGCGTTGAAACCACGCGAGTCCCATGATGGCCACCATATTTCCCAAATGCAAGCTATCGCTTGTCGGATCAAAGCCACAATAAACAGCTGTTGGTGTATTCAATGTGGTTGCCATCTCTTGATTTGTCATGGCGTCGATGAATCCGCGTTTTTGTAGGATGTCGATAATATTTTCTTTGGGAAGCGAGTTGGCCATTGTCATTTACCTTCAATCATTTGTGCCGCCATTCTCAATTATAAGTGATTTTATGTCAACCATATGCAATATAACGATTATTAGAAAAAATTTTAATTATTTTACTTCAATTTCTATTTTAAAAAATAAGAATTTGTTAAAATGAAACTAGATGGTCATTCTTATATAAGAGGAGAATACTATGAAAGTAGAAGGTAAAAAACAAACATTCGCAGAAGAAAGCCCTACTGTAAAACGCGCACGAGAAAAAGCACAGAACGAAATTGCCCAAGAAAAACAACAGTTTAATCCTGAAAATCTCAAGAAAATCACAGACATTATTCACAATCAACAGGCACGAAATAAACACGAACCTGTTTCCCCTGAACGCTTTACAAATCTTACTGGGCAAATGCCTAACCTTTTTCCAAAGCAAAATTAGAACGGATTATATACATCGAGAAAAGTGGTGGGAATCCCCCACTTTTCTTTGATGTACTTTTCTAAGGCCAGTGGTCCCACACGTTCTGTTGCAGAATGTCCCATGGCAAAAAAGTTAATCTCCCATTCCAGCGCTTGATGCCATGCAGGCTCGTCAAAATTTCCTGTGACAAAGCAATCGATCTGCTGTGTGGCAGCGATGTCTAAAAAGCGATAGCCACCGCCGGAAATAATCATTCCTGAAGAGACTCTTCCTTTTTTTCCGATCGCGCTGTGGGCATCATGTTGATAATACTCTTCCATCTGTTTTTTAAACTCTTCTACTGAGCGCGGGGTAAATTTCCCTTTGACCCCAAGAGGAATTTTATCGGGTGTCATCACAGGTTCTAGGTTTTCCCATCCTAAATCGATTGCGGCTTTCCAATTGTTGCCTAGGAGAGGATGGATATCGAGAGGGAGATGATAGGCTAGAAGGGAAATATTATTGTCTAAAAGAAGCTGAAGCTTTTTCTTTTTTGTGCCGGTAATGACATAAGGATCGCGGTTCCAAAACATGCCATGATGAACGATCAATGCCTGCACTCCGGCTTCGACTGCTTGTTCAATCGTAGCGACGCTGGCAGAGACCGCTGTTGCTATTTTATGGATGGTTGGGCTGCCTTCGACTTGTATTCCATTTGGACAATAATCGTTGATGGCTGAGGCATTGAGTTCGCGTTCCAATCCACTAGAAAGCTCTTGTAAAGTAATCAAAATTCCTCCAATACTACAAAAAATATATGATGAAATAATCCTTAAAAGAATACAAGTCACGAATGTCATCGGAACAAGCAAAAAAAAATGTTGGGGAAGCGGCGGCAGCGCTGATTAAAAGTGGAATGACTGTGGGACTGGGCACAGGATCCACTTCTTCTGCATTTATTACGGCTTTGGCTGCACGTTGCGTTGAAGGCCTTAATATTAAATGTGTTGCATCCTCTAAGGCTTCTCACGCCCTTGCACAAAGCCTCAGTATTCCGCTTATCGATATTAGCACCGTTAACCGGTTGGATATCACTGTCGATGGGGCAGATGAAATCGACGATGAAAAAAACATGATTAAAGGCGGCGGCGGCGCCCTGATGCGGGAAAAAATTCTTGCCGCTATGAGCGACGAAATGGTCGTCATCGTGGACGAAGGAAAGGTCGTCTCCAGATTAGGTAAATTTCCTTTGCCTGTAGAAATTCTTCCTTTTGGACTCCCCGCCACGATACAACATCTTGCGACTCTGGGTTATAAAGGAGAAATTCGAGGCAAAGCGAATGGGGAGCCTTTTATCACAGAAAACGGAAACGTTATCTACGACCTCCACCTCCCTACGCGTATTGAAGATCCTAAGCGATTGTATAACACTCTACTAAATATTCCAGGGGTTCTAGAAAACGGCCTCTTTATCGGATACGCCGGCCGTGTGCTGATTGGAAGATTCGATGGAAAAGTCGAAATTCGTCAGTGACAAAAATCCTTCCCCCGATAAAGATGAGGAAGTGGAGGATCTCATGCTTTCAGAACTGATTCAGCTCTCCTTTGATAAAATTATGCAAACACGCACCTACACCGTGGTGATCCTCGGTGCCCGTAATAAGCGTTTTGCTATCTATACCGATCCGGCGATTGGACGCACCCTTCAAATGTATCTAACTGGTACAGAAAAGATTAGACCACAAACACACGATCTTATTTCCATGATGTTGGAAGGCTTGGATGTCACGATTAAGCAAGTCGTCATCAATGACATTCAGGACACCATCTATTTTGCCCGCCTTTTCATCGAACAAGAGGATATGGACGGTATTCGTCATATCGTAGAGATTGATGCACGCCCAAGCGACTGCATCACTTTAGCTCTGATGAATAATGTCCCTGTTTTCTGCACAAAAGAAGTGCTCGACAAAGCCATTTCTATCGAAGAGTAGCCTCTTTTTTTTTACTACTCATAAACTTGACCTCGGGACCTTTCTCGCGGCTCAAAAACCGATTCTTGATTTCACTTGTCTATATTTTTAAAAAAAGAGTACTTAGTAATTCACGTCGAAGCGTCGGTGGGCTAGATCGAGAAGAGCATCAACAGCTTCCTTAGAATCCTTTCCTGTCGCAGTAATGCGGATCTTTGATCCTTTTTCTGCTGCCAGCATGAGAATTCCCAAAAGAGAACGCGCGTTGACTTCTGTTCTTTTATAGGTGAGAGTGATATGGGATTTAAATCCAGTAATGCATTTGACAATCGCAATCGAAGGACGCGTATGAAGTCCGCGGTCGTTCATAACAATAAATCCCGCCTTTGTTTCCTGGGGGGATTCCTTGCATGTTTTTGTGTTGTGATCTAAATTCATAAGCTAATACAATGTTATATGTCGTATTTATCCAGATACTTTTATCTGGAATTTACTGCAATTTCTTTTATTCAACAAATTTGATATTCTTAAAAAAAATGAAATTAAAGGTGACGAATGAGTAAAACGCGTAATGAAATCCCCCAACAAGACCGCTGGAATGTCGAAGCTCTCTATCCCGACTTTTCTTCATGGCAAAAAGAATTTGAAGCCTCATGCCAACCTGACAAAGAATCAAAATGGAAAGAAATCCAAACATTTCGCGGACGCCTCGGAGAAAGTCCTGAAACACTCAAAGAAGCGTTAAACACCCTCTTTAATGTCGATCGAAAGCTTTCTCAACTTTATACCTATGCTCACCTTCGTCATGATGAAGAGCTCACACAAGATCTCCCAAAAAGTAATTTCGTTCGCATCACAACGTTGCTACACGATTTTGCAAAGGAAACATCATGGTTTGAGCCAGAGCTCACTTCACTCCCTGAAAAAACTCTTGCCGCATATCTTGAAGCAGAGCCTTTAAAAGAATACCGTTTTCATCTAGAAAAAATGCTCCGCACGAAGGCACACACACTTCCATCTGATCAAGAAGAGCTTCTCGCTCTATCCGCAAAAGCCCTCGAGACTGCACACAAAGGGTTCAGTGCCATTAACGATGCTGACTTTAAATTTCAAAGCGTCGAAGACTCAAAAAAAGAGCCCCACGATTTAACGCACGGAAGCTTTGGTGTTCTTTTACGCGAACAAGACCGCACACTCCGCGAAAATGCATACAATGGTCTTCATGGCAAGTACCTTGCTTACGAAAATACGTTGTGCGAATTATTGAACGGAAATGTGCAAGGACACCTCTATCAGGCAAGAGCACGCAAATATGACTCCTGCTTAGAAGCTGCACTCTACCCAAAAAATATCGATACGAGTGTCTACCATTCTCTCATCAAAGCGGTAAACGAAAACCTTGACGCTCTACACGACTACGTTGCCTTACGCAAAAAGATGCTAAATCTCCCGCAGCTAGAGCTCTACGATATGTATGTTCCGCTCACCAGTGATGTGGAGATCAAAATGTCGTACGAAGAAGCGGAAGCGATTGTCATTGAGTCAGTTGCTCCTTTAGGTCCTGAATACCAAGAGGCATTACTCAAAGGATTAAAAGAAGAGCGCTGGGTCGACCGGTACGAAAACGCATCAAAACGCTCAGGTGCTTATTCAAGTGGTTGCTATGACAGCATGCCGTATATCTTAATGAACTACAAAGGGGTGCTCAGAGATGTCTTTACGTTGGCGCACGAAGCGGGCCACAGCATGCACAGTCTTCTGAGCCACCGCACTCAACCTTACCAATATGGCGACTACCCTATCTTCTTAGCAGAAGTTGCCTCTACATTTAATGAAGAGCTTTTAATGCGTCTACTTTTGAAACGGTCGACGAATAAACAAGAAAAAATATTTTTGATTAACCAAAAAATCGAAGACATCAGAGCCACCCTCTTCCGTCAGACGATGTTTGCAGAGTTCGAACTGTTGATCCATTCCTTCGCAGAAAACAACGTGCCACTCACACCGACGCTTTTAAAAGAGGAATACCTTAAATTAAATAAAAAATATTTTGGTCCGTTGGTCGATATCAATGAAGCAGGACAAATTGAATGGGCTCGTATCCCCCATTTTTATTACAATTTCTACGTCTATCAATACGCAACGGGCATCAGCGCCGCGCTGGCGCTGGCCGAACGTGTTTGTGCGGGTGGAAAAGCAGAACGTGAGGATTATCTGAACTTCCTAAAAGGGGGATGTAGTAGCTATCCGATCGAACTTTTAGAAAAAGCGGGTGTAGAGATGAAAACATCCGCTCCTGTGACCTCTGCGATTGGTATTTTCCGTCGTTTGGTGAAAGAGCTGTCAGATTTACTCGACTCAACTCATTGATAAATAAAAGTTTAAAACAATAATTAGCAGTTAATCTCATTAACTGCTAATTATTCACTTGCCTCCACTTCCCAAATCTGATATTCTTCCTTCTTTAGTAATTGAACCATAGGAAAAGGAGGTCACCATGACACATACACAAACAATAAAATCGCTTAAACTCCAACCCCTCGGCAACCGCATTCTCGTGCGCCGCTTAGAAGCAGAAAATACTGCACGCGGAGGAATCATCCTTCCCGACTCCGCTAAGAAAAAACAAGAACAAGCAGAAGTCATCGCCATCGGAACCGGAAAAAAAGATAAAGAAGGAAACCTCATTCCTCTCAACGTCAAGGTCGGCAACATTGTCCTCATGGAAAAATATACCGGACAAGAAGTCATCCTCAACGACGAAGAATTTTTTATTGTTCGTTCCGACGATATCATCGCAATTATTGAGAAATAACATAAAAGGAGTATTACACCATGGCTGCAAAAGACATTAAATTCAAAGAAGACGCACGTCAAAGAATCCTAAATGGAGTTCGTATTTTAGCAAGCGCTGTTAAAGTTACTTTAGGTCCCAAAGGACGTAACGTCATCATCGATAGACCCTATGGCGCTCCTCATATCACTAAAGACGGTGTCACTGTTGCTAAAGAGATTGAGCTAGAAGACAAAGATGAAAACATGGGCGCTCAAATGGTCAAGCAAGTCGCAAGTAAAACTGCAGACAAAGCGGGCGATGGAACAACAACCGCAACTGTCTTAGCAGAAGCCATTTATAGTGAAGGATTGCGCAACGTCACTGCAGGGGCGAATCCGATGGACCTTAAACGCGGAATGGAAGAAGCGCTTAAAGTAGTGACGGAAGAGCTAAAAAAACTGAGTAAAAAAGTAAAAAACAAACAAGAAATCGCACAAGTTGCCACAATTTCCGCAAACAATGACCATGAAATTGGAGAACTTATCTCCACAGCAATGGAACGTGTAGGAAAGGATGGAACGATCACTGTTGAAGAAGCAAAAGGCTTTGAAACGATTCTTGACGTTGTTGAAGGCATGCATTTCGACCGCGGCTACCTATCTGCCTATTTCATGACAAATACAGAGACACAAGAGTGTATCCTAGAAGACACATACGTTCTCATCTTTGAAAAGAAAATCCTTAGCATCAAAGAACTGATTCCTATTCTTCAAGCAGTGGCAGAATCAGGAAAATCATTGTTGATCGTTGCCGAAGATGTCGAAGGCGAAGCCCTCGCAACACTTGTCGTCAACCGTCTCCGTGCAGGATTAAAAGTTTGCGCAATCAAAGCTCCAGGCTTTGGCGACAGAAGAAAAGCAATTCTAGAAGATCTTGCTATCCTCACCGGCGGCGAACTGATCAGTGAAGAACTTGGACATAAGCTGGAAACGACAACGCTACAGCAGCTTGGTCAAGCGAAAAAGGTCATCATCACCAAAGATGAGACCACAATTGTCGAAGGAAAAGGTCAGAAAACACAAATCGAAGAACGCTGTAACCGCATTCGTCGTCAAATCCAAGAAAGTGAATCCGATTATGATCGCGAAAAACTTCAAGAGCGTCTTGCACACATCGCGGGCGGCATTGCTGTTATCCGTGTGGGTGCACCGACAGAAGTCGCAATGAAAGAGAAAAAAGACCGTGTAGAAGATGCACAACACGCAACAAAATGCGCAGTGGAAGAAGGCATTCTTCCTGGTGGTGGTGTGGCTTATATCCGCACGATCCCTGCTGTAAAAAAGTTAGCAGAGACGCTAGAAGGCGATCGTCGTACAGGTGCTCTGATTATTGCGCGTGCACTTAGTGCACCTCTTCGCCAAATTGCAGAGAATGCGGGCAAAGAAGGCGCGATCATCTTGCAAGAAGTCGAGAAGAAGACGGATTCCTATGGCTACAATGCGTTAACAGACAAGTACGTCGACATGTATGAGGCGGGTGTCATTGACCCAACAAAAGTGACACGTACTGCGCTAGAAAATGCAGTTTCGATTGCAGGCTTGTTGATTACAACAGAAGCAATAGTCTACGACAGTCCTCAAGAAAAAGGAGCTCCAGTGGGTGCGGGAATGGATTATTAATCCATTCTAGTATCCTTATAAAAAAAGAGACCCGCCCTCGGGTCTCTTTTTTTACGCCCCAAAGTGTAAGTTATTAATTGAATACAAATTTCTCACAAAATCAATTGCAAAAAAATAAGAGCTTCATTAAGATTACTCTTTCTTGATCCGAAGTAGCTCAGTGGTAGAGCAGTGGACTGTTAATCCATTGGTCGTAGGTTCGAATCCTACCTTCGGAGAACATAGCGATTATTGCGAAAGCAGTAATCGCTTTTTTTTTGGAGTGCGGCGGCTCGACGCCGCTTTAAAGGCCGCGGCTTGACGCGGCTTTTTTTGAGGAACGATATGGTCAATCATTCTCAGCAATCTTTGATGCTGCGTCAAGCCGCAGCAAATGAAAGCGGCGTCAAGCCGCAGCAAATGAAAGCGGCGTCAAGCCGCAGCAAATGAAAGCGGCGTCAAGCCGCCGCACTCCACACATCATTGGCCACATGCTCCTTGCCATATATTCGATACCGTCGGGACTTATATGGTAACTGCAAGTACTCTCCACAAAAAAATGCTGTTCCAATCCCCACGAGAACTTAATCTTCTACAAAACACACTTTTTGAGTTGAGCCTTAAATATGAGTGGAGATTAGAGGCGTGGGCAATTTTCCCCAACCATTATCATATTATCGCACATTCTCCTCTTGATCCAACAACATTAAAAAAATTCATTTCCCACCTTCACACCTCAACAGCAAAAGACCTAAATCAATTACACAACCAGCCTGGAAGAAAGATTTGGCACCAATTTTGGGACACTAGACTATCTTTCGAAAAATCATATTTTGCCCGGCTAAACTATGTGATGCAAAACCCTGTCAGACATGGTCTCGTTACAAATGCTGAAAACTATCCTTGGTGCTCTGTCCGCTGGTTCAAGGAAAATAGTATACCTTCACGACAAGCAACCGTTGAATCCTTCAAAACAGACCTTGTCCATGTCATCGACGACTTTTACTAATCAAAAGATCTTTTTTTGAATCACGAATGGTATAAAAAATGCTCCTAGCCTGTACTTAAAAAGATCGACCTTTAGGTTCATTGCCTTCGCGTAGCACCTCTTTGGAATGCAGAAGTTTCACCGCTTCTGCTGAATCTTTCACCTTTGCAGCACTGCGTGCTAACATCTCTTCTTCAAACGCATTGAGTACAACTTCTCTCACTCCGTTTTCTTTCCATTTAGACAAGGGTTTACATGCGATTGAAATGTGACGAGCCAGTGCCAATGCATCTAAAAGCGCCTGATTTGCCCCTTGTCCTTTAAATGGACTCATTGGATGCGCCGCATCTCCAATCAAAGTAAAAGGTCCCGTTTTTTCCAATAATTCGGAATGGAGCAATTCGCGATCGTAAACGGGATAACCCGAAATTTGTTCAGGTAGAGTTGCAGATAACATTTCAGGAATAGGTGTATGCCATTGTGCGCGACGACACGCTTCTTCTTTCAGTGCCGAGGCCCCTTTTGCACTCAAGACTTTAGCCTCTTCTTCCGGCATGGGAAAACTAAATTGCCACATTACAGAATCTAGCGAGTAAGGCATCACATAGATGCGCTCATAGCCGTTGACAGTTTGAAACACTGTGGTTGAGTCGAGCAACGAACTCTGCACATCCTTGAGAGCCTCTAAAGAGCAAATCCCTAAAATTACGACATAACCTAGGTATCGCAAAGGAGTCACCTGCTCACCAATCAACAAACTGCGCACCACACTGCGAATACCATCTGCGCCGACGACCAAATCTGCCTTGGCATTCTTCCTCTCTCCATTCACTTGAAAGCTTAGCTCAACACTTTTATCGTCGCAGTATTTAAAATCAACTAAGCGATGCCCCCACTGAACAGCATCGTGATCGCCCAATTGTTGAAGCAACGCTAAGCGCAAAGACTGTCGGGGAATGTGCAGATTGATACGTTTTGGAGACTTATTCGTATTTAAATGTGTCCTCATTCCCCATTCACTAATTTTTTTTCCTTCTGTCGTATGGACTAAATGGCGCGTAGAACTCCCCCCTTCTTTTAAAGAGAAAAGACCGAATCCTTTAATTGCGTTACTTGCTTGTTGCAAGGTAAGTCCATAGCCCTGTGCGCGCGCATTGAAGCTGTGATCGCGTTCATAAAGTGTAAATGGGATCCCACGGTGCAAACAAGCAACAGCCAGCGCCACGCCCCCTATTCCCGCACCAATAATTGCGACATGTGGATAGTTTTCTGAATCTGCTATGGGGTGACTACAAGCAGGAATCAATCCAGATCCACTGCAATGCTCACATAAATATTGAGTAATCTTAGGTCGAATTAAATTTTTTTCTTTTCGTTTAGTCGCCTCAAACTCTTCAATCGCCATTTGATAGCGGAGCCGCGCTTTCGCACGAAGCTTCAAGTTTTTTTTTCCTTGTCCATCACATTCCGGACAAATCATCCAGTAGGCCTTTTTATTTTCCACTTTTTTCAATCTTTTTTTTTAAAGTTATTATTTTCTTTGCAATTTTCTTATTATAAGATAAGAAAGAGAAGAAATCCACCAAAGGAAAAAGTTATGAATTCATTTTTTTATCCGTTAAGTCTCGCTTCTTTCATTGTTTTTGGATCCCTATCCGCTGCTGAAATGACTCCTCTTGAAAAATTAAAGCAAGGAAATGAGAGATACGTTAACTCCACTACAGTCTGTCACGACGACTGGACAGCAAAACGCACTGCCCTTGTTGACAATCAAAAACCTTTCGCCATCATCGTCGCCTGCTCTGACTCCCGCGTTCCCCCAGAGATCGTTTTTGATCAGACGCTTGGACACCTTTTTATCGTGCGCGTAGCAGGCAATATTGTGGATGATTTTGCGATCGGTAGCATTGAATATGGGGTAAGTGTATTAGGTGCAAATTTAATCGTCGTTCTTGGTCATGCTAACTGTGGCGCAGTGGATGCTGCACTAAAAGAAATGAAATTCGATAACCACATACAAGCAATTTTAGACGACATCGCCCCTGCTGTTACAGCCGTTAAAGGACAAACAGGCAATGCTCTTGAACTTGCAACTAAGCAAAATGTACGCAACGTCGAAGAAACACTAAAAACTTCCAAGCCTGTATTAGCAAAACTATTTGCCGATGGCAGCTTAAAAATTGAAGGCGGTTACTACAATCTTGATACGGGTAAAGTCGAGTTCCTTGAATAATCGGCACCGTTATCCAATGAATTTATACACAAGCGAAGACCTGTGTCTTCGCTTTTTTTTAAGCCAAATAAGTCCAGGCAACAATGCGGCTTTTCTTTTGTCCTTGACCCATGTCGAGCGTTTTCACTTGAGTAGGCGCTACCTTATCGAGAGCGCTGTAAATGCTAGGCAAGCTACTTGCCTTTGAGACAAGAGTTGTAAACCATTTACAATTTATGGTCACACTTTCTTCGACCATCTGCGTGATAAAAGCGACTTCTCCACCAGTACACCAGAGTTCGTTGCTTTTGCCTCCGAAATTTAATGTCCGTGTTTTTAATCCTAAGTTTTTATTCTTTCTTTTTGTTCCGGCTTGCGCTTCGCTAGCAGACATATGAAAAGGAGGATTACATATAGAGAGGTCAAATGCTTCCTCCTTTTCTACGACACCTTCAAATATAAGTTGGCGCGCTGTTTGCAAACGGAGTTTAATGGCACCTTCAAGAGCGTTTTGGTTGATTATCTCATTAGCGAGAGAAAGAGAAGTAGGGTCAATGTCGGTGGCGACAAAGCTCCATCCATACTCTTTGTGTCCGATCAGTGGATAGATGCAATTGGCTCCAACACCAACATCTAATACCCGCACCTCTTTCCCTTTAGGAATGCGGCCTGGGTTAAAATTGCTTAATAGATCTGCCACGTAGTGAATATAGTCGGCGCGTCCGGGGATTGGAGGACACAAATAGTCATTTGGCAGGTCCCACTCTACATTGTAAAAAAGGAGTAAAATTGCTTTATTCAACATTTTTACAGCCCGCGGATTAGCGAAGTCGATGGATTCATTTCCATACCGATTTTTCGTCAGAAATTGGGCTAAAGGGGGGCATTTTTCAATTAATTTTTTAAAATCATAGTGACCACGATGAGGATTTCTCGGATGTAGCTCTGTTTTTGTGGTGGTCATTAATTCTTTTAAATTTAATTATATTACTTAAAACGTTCAACCTAGTAATTAATATCACATAATTTATTATTTAATTCAATAGTAAAAAATTCCGACTCATTTCCAGGACAGGGATCCCTTCTCTTTATTTTTCCTTTCTTTAAAATCGATTTGAAAATATAAAATATTTTTTAACCATGATTATTTTTTTAGGAGCGAACATGCAAAATATGAAAATATTTTTAATAACTTTATTAACCGTCTGCAGCTTTGAAATAGCGTCTGCTAATGATTCTATTTTTCAACTAGATCAAAATTTAATTAACAAACTAACAGAGAATAAAGTACGTCTTATTGTGATGAGACAACCAGAAGCTACTAACAATACGAAAAAAATCATCACTTCTGAAAGAACACCAGGATTTTCATTAACTCCAAGAGGAAATATGGAAATCAATATGCTCCGCCCTCTTTTTTCTACACTAAACATTTTTAAAATTTTCACCTCCCCTCTCTATCGTTGTTTGCAAGCAACACAAATGTTCCGAGAAAGCCTTGGTCTTGCTGTCGATAACCTCGTTGTGGATGATCGACTTGTTATCCAAGAATTCGGCATCTACGAACGCTATCCTTACAGTGTCTACAGTAATTTATTCAACACTGTACCTGAAATGCTTGAAGCGACTTTAGAGGGAATGGAAAGTGGAGCGGATCTATTTGCAAGAACAAACAATTTCCTCTGGCACATCGCAAACAATGTATCCAATGAAACTGTCTTAGTCATGACCCATGCGTTCAATTTTAGCCATATTTCAAAAGCTTTAACAGGAGAATATGGAAGAATTGTGCATCCTGCCGAATATGTCATTTATGACTTTTCTGGCAACTAAATTATAATGAAAAAAATTCCCTAGCATCAAGAACTGGTACTAGGGAATCCTCTCAAAAATACTAAAACGACCTAACTATGCTTTTCTAGCAGCGCTTTTTTTTGAAGCAGAACGTCTTACGCTTCTTCTTTTCGCTACAGATTTTGCAGCTGGACGTCTTGCAACTGTACGCTTCGCCGTCACACGTTTTGCAACAGTGCGTTTAGCTGTCGATTTTTTTGCAGTTGTGCGTTTTGCAGTTGTTTTTTTAGCAGTTGTACGTTTTACTGCTGCCTTTTTAGGAGCTGCGCGCTTAACTGCTGGTTTTTTTGCAACAGTGCGTTTTGCTGCTGCCTTTTTAGGAGCTGCGCGCTTTACTGCTGGTTTTTTTGCAACTGTGCGTTTTGCCGCTGCTTTTTTAGGATCTGCACGTTTTACTGCTGATTTCTTCGCAGTTGTACGTTTAGCTGTTGATTTCTTCGCAGTTGTGCGTTTTGCCGCTGCTCTTTTAGGAGCTGCACGCTTCGCTGCTGGTTTTGCAACCATTGTCTCTTCCGCTTCTGAACTAGAAGCAGTGCGTTTTACTGCTGATTTTCTTGCAGTTGTACGTTTTGCTGCTGCTCTTTTAGGAGCTGCACGCTTCGTAGTTTTAGCTTTAGAAGTTTTTACTAATGCCATAATTTCCTCCTTTTGGAAATAAAGTACCTTAATTCCATCAATAGCAACTCACTCTAATATTGTAAAATATATTTGATGAATATTTATTGCATTTATTCAAAAAAAGCCGAAATTTTTCTAAAAAAAGCGGTTTTTTTTGATTTTAAAATAAGGAAAAAGGCAAAAATAATAACTGTTTTACCACCCTAAAATAATTGGTCGAACATACACATTTACAGTGACAATTATACCAATTACTATTGAAGCAACTGCAATATCTCGCATAATTTCGGAATTAGTTCTGGGATCTTCTACAGGGCAATTATAAAGGGTAAAATTTGCGACATGTTCTACTTTTTCATTAATAGTTGAGTGTCTTTTTCTTGGCGAAGTTTCTGGTTCCTTTTTTAGACAATTAAAACTATTCATCGATCCCTTTGTCATTGTTTCTGCTTTCATTTTTTAACTCCTCCATTTTTTTTGAGAAAATTTTAACCCGAACATTATTTTTCGAACAATGTGCAGTTGTTGATTGGCGTTTTCAATTATTTATTTCAAACATAAACAACTGATTTTCAATGAAATAAGAACGAATTTAAATAATTAAATCGGTAAAAAGAGACGTTTAATTAAATATTAAAAAGAACATAACCTATAGAGAATAAGGGGGTAAGAGAACAAAAGCTCCCTTTATTGGTAATCGGTCAAGGGGTCGGTCATAAGTTTTTCATCGCTATCGCGCATACGCGTCAAGCTAAAAACTCATATACCATATTAATAATGTGCTCTTCCTGGCATCGCCGAAAATTCTTTCCACACCTCCACTGCTTCCGGACGTAAGACTTCAGTAAAAGTAATGCGACGCTCTGAAGGATCTTTTTTTATTTCCTCTAAAATGTCCACATCATCAAAGTCCCCATACTGAAGAGAATCTTGAATAGTGGCACCACAGTAGATCGTTCTTATGTGCGCCCAATACGCAGCTGATAAACACATCGGGCAGCACTCAGCGCTTGTATAGAGGTCGCATCCGTCTAGATGGGGCGTTCCCAGCTTTTTGCACGCTTCTTTGATGGCGTGCATTTCGGCATGCCAGGTCGGATCGTTGTTTTTAAGGACTTGATTGTAGCCTTCGGCAATAATTTCCCCATCTTTTACAATGACGGCTCCAAAGACGCCGCCTGTTTTTTCGATGATGGAAGCACGTCGACTTAGTTCGATCGCTTTACGCATAAATTTTTCATGATCTGTTCCTATTTTCATCTCCTTTTTTTAACTTTTTTAGTAGTTGGTCTATACCGTTCGTGGTTCAAAATTTGATTTTTGGGCCGCGTGAAAGCTCCCGCGGTTGGCACATCGTAAGTGGGTCAATATTAACAATATGAACCCACTTACGATGTGCCAACCGCGGGGCTTTGACGCAGCCGAAAAACCAAATTTTGAATCACGAGCGGTATATTCACAAGTCCTTTATTTTCAGTTTTCTTGTTGCATTAACCGATTACCTTTTAACGCAAAACCCGCCTGTAAAATCTTGTCGCTAGAGACCCTGTAGCCCTTTTCATTTTCTTTTTTATCACAAGACTTCCAGATAGGAGGCGGTAAGCCATTTTTTTTGCATAGCCCATCGTACAATTCTCTACGAGTAGGATGATCATCGTTCGCTAAATTGTAAATTCCTTGAAGCGAATGGGTGAAGCAAAATTTAATTCCGGCCACAATATCCTCAAGGTGAATGTGATTAGTGAAAGCATGGCCATTGCCCTCCATCTCTTTACCTGAAAATTGGTTTGCGCGTTCTGCTAAGTCTCTACCATGCCCATAGATTCCAGCCAGCCGTAAAATGCATACATTTATAAACGAATTTTGACAGTTTAAATACGTTTTTTCTGTCTCAATAAGAATTTTTGTGTTTTCGCTGGGAGGAGAAAGAGGTGTCGTTTCATCGACCCATTCACAAGAGGTGCCTTGATAGACCCCTGTGCTGCTCGTGTAAATTAATGTGAATGGTCCGGTGCGTTCCTTTAGGATCGATGCCACCGCTTTTGCTGTACTGAGATAGGTCTCTTCGTATCGCGCAGAGTTTTTCGGAGCGACTAGGATAACCATTGCATCGCATTGATCGATCACAGCCTTTAATTGAGGCATATCCGAAGACTTTAACACATAGACGTGATCTGTGTGCGTTTTAAGAAAATCGACCTTTTCTTCTCGAGTTGTAGAAGCACAGGCTGCAATCCCCTGCTTTTTAAAATCTGCTAAGAGAGCTGTCCCAACATAACCGGCACCTAAAATAAATACTTTCATAAATTACTCCACTAGATTTTATACCACGGTTCGGATAAATTTTGACATTTCGACTCAGCCAAATCCCCGCGGTATAACGCAGAGATACAAAAAACTTACACCAAAACGTCGACCAATTCATGCTTAGGATTTTGTTTCATATTGTATTGTTTGTCCCACTGGCTATTGAAGAGAGCCATTGGACGGCCTTGGCGATCTTCTACAATGACCGAGCTTGTTGACTTGACATAGGTGCTCATGTCGCCAATGATCCATGCGCTGCACTGGTATGGCAACGGATAGAACAATGTTTCGCAGCTATATTCATCTTTTAAGCGGTACTGCATGACTTCAAACTGGAGTTGTCCGACTGCAGCAAAGATGAGATCCCCATCATGTGTCGACTGGCGAAGCATCTGGATGGCGCCTTCATTAATTAGCTGTAAGACCCCTTTATCGAAAGACTTTCGTTTGCCCACATCTTTTGGGGTCAACTTTGCAAAAATTTCCGGCTGAAACTGTGGAAGCGGCTTGAAGTTAAATCCTCCGGAGACAGAGATCGTATCGCCAATGGCAAAGATATCCGGATTAATGACCCCAATGACATCGCCTGGATACGCATAGTCGAGTGTTGTTCTCTCTCCTGCCACCATGCTATGAGGACGAGAAAGACGGATATTTTTATCGTTGCGATGGTTTTTCACACTGAGATCGCGCTCGAAACGTCCAGAACAGATACGGATGAATGCCATGCTATCGCGGTGACGACGGTCCATATTTGCTTGAAGCTTAAAGACGTAGCCACTAAACGGCGTTTCAACGGGATCAATGATCACTTCACTGCCATCTTTACGGTCGGCAAGACGAGCATGCGGACACGGAGCGAGGTCGATGAAGGAATCAAAGAAGGGCTCGACACCGAAATTTGTCAATGCCGACGCAAAGAAAACGGGCGAAACTTTACCAGCAAGGAAATCGTCGCGCGAAAATTCATTACCCGCCATCTCTAACAATTCTAATTCTTGTAGTAGCACCTCATAATCCGGATCGCCGATACGCGCCTTTGCTTCGGGACTGTCCAATGGAAGACGGATGACATCCGCCTTTTGCGCCCCCCCGTGCGACGTTTTTTCGAAGAAGACACATTCGTTTGTGATCCGATCAACCACACCTTTAAAGTTTTTCGACATCCCTATCGGCCAATTCATTGCGAAAGAGTGAATTTGTAATACGTTTTCGACCTCATTCATCAGCTCGAGAGGATCCCTTCCTGGCATGTCCATTTTATTAACAAAAGTAAGCACTGGAATTTGGCGCAGGCGGCAGACTTCAAATAATTTACGTGTTTGTTTTTCGACCCCTTTTGCACTGTCGATCACCATGATTGCGCAGTCGGCGGCAGTAAGGGTGCGATAGGTATCTTCAGAAAAGTCTTCGTGACCCGGAGTATCCAACACGTTAATGACGGTATCCTTGTAACTAAATTGCATGGCGGAAGAGGTGATCGAAATTCCGCGCTCCTGCTCCATTGCCATCCAATCGGAAGTTGCGGCCTTGCGGCCTTTACGCGTTTTCACTACCCCGGCAGTGAGGAGCATTCCCGAATAAAGGAGAAGTTTTTCTGTCAGCGTCGTTTTTCCGGCATCGGGGTGACTGATAATTGCAAATGTGCGTCGATTCGTAATGGCATCTTGAAGGGAATTAAAATTATTCATATTATTTTTGGGTAAGTGATTTGAATTAAGATGATTATACTCTTAATTAGAATCTAATGGAAGCGCTTTTTTTAAATTAATTACTTTGTTGTTAACACAGGATGCTGCTCAGGACCACCCGTCATCTTGTAAAAACTATGGTAGGGCGATTCGATTCCATTTTTGCGCAAGACCGTATCGATTTCCCATTTGTAAGAAGAGACCAACGAATCGTGATTGCCCGCCCCGTAAATGTTGACCCATACCACTAACTCGAACTCCAGAGCCCAATCACCGAAGTTCACGAGCCACACATTCGGATCGTCCAAACGCGGATGATTGCTGATTGTTCCTGGAACCTTCATTGCGACATCCGTGATGATCTGTGCGATAAAGTCCTTGTCCGTCCCATATGGAACCGAAAAAGGAATATGCAGCCTTTTATAAGGATCTTGCATTGTCCAATTGATGAAGCGACCTGAGATCAGTTCGGAATTTGGAACCACCACGTCGATTCCATCCCATGTTTTGATGATCGTATTCTGCACGTTTACGTCGGAAACGCGGCCCCAATCGCCAGAAGTCAATTGAATGTAGTCGCCCACTTTTACGTTGCGGGAGAAGAGAATGATCAAACTACAAACAAAATTATTAACGACCGATTGCAGGCCGAATCCAATACCGACGGACAAGGCTCCCAACACAATCAACAGATTACTAAAGTCGAGTCCAATCGCCGACAACGCAAACGTACAGCCGAGCATCAAGATAATATAATGAAGAACGCGGTCTAGGGTATAGAGAGAGGACTCCGACACTCTTTTTTTAATTCGAGAAAATCCTGCCATCCCCTTGCGCACCAGCCACGAAAAGAAGTAAGTCATCCCTAAAATCGTAAACGCTTCAAAAATGCTGACCGGGGTAATCGGAACATCCCCGATTTTAATGACACTACGATGGAGCCATCCAAATGCAGAAGAACAACAATCCGAAAAGTAGTCAGTGACCCTATACCACCAGAAAATATAGCTCGAGGTTTCTGTTGTTGCCTCTTTTTCGAGGAGTTTAAGAACCATCTTGGTATGATAAATTTTATTGTCGAGGAGGTCGACATTTTTTAAAGTGTCTTGCACCTCTTCGTAGCGCTCGCTCTGCAAAACAGCAATTTCTGCATTGGCTCCCCCCACTTTTTGCCCAATATGCTCCAACTCCTGCGCACTCTTTTCTTTCCATTCCGCCTGATGAACAGAAAGCTCCGCCAGCTCTTTCTTCCACTTCTCAATCTGCTCGTCGAGAAGTTTCAATGGAACACTCGAGGAATCCGTCGTCAGCAGATACAAACTATTTTTCGCTTCAAAAAAGAGAACTTCCGCCGCTGTGAGCGCTTCTTTAGTAAAAGAATTGACCGCTTTTTGCGACAACAGTTCGGCTGTTGCACACTCTATTGGTGTATTCCCAAACGTTCCTACGGCATTTAACTCTGCACGTATCGAATGTTTCTGTCTAACCAATAGCTGGTCTTTAAGTTTAGCGATCTCATCATGAATCGTTTTTTCGTTTAATGTCTGATAATTTGCATTATCGACTCCATACCGCATCTCTTCATTCACGCGGTCGAGCTGCTTCGAATACTCGTCTGCCCGTAGACTGATTAATCGCTTTTTTTCTTCGGTCAGAGCAAGGATCAAACGGGACGAAATGATTTCTAATCCCTGAACAAGGCGCTCACCGCTATTTTTTTCCATTCGCAAATAGGCAGCCATCATATCGTCGATATGCGCTTCAATTTTAAACATGCGTTTATTCAGAAGCTGGAGCTCTTTCGTCTCATTTTTTAGGACTGCTTCAATATTTTTTTGTTTAGACGCAAGCTCTAACTGCTGTTCAATGGTATAACTTTTTAGGAAAGGACGCTGCAAAGGAACGTGAAAATTCTGCTGCGACAACTTAGGCAGTGCTTGAACACTCGCATATACTTTCTTAATATAGAGGTTCACCTTTTCTTGCTGCTCAGGAGCCAGTGTTCCCTGAAACTCTGTCAAATGATTGAGGAAAAGGTCAATACGCGACTGCAACTCCTCCCCTTTGACATCAAAGTAATCCCACCAGGTCGTGCGCAAATTCAAAGGATTAGGGATAGAAAGATTTTCGTGCGAAAAAGTTGTCTCTGTCGGCTCTTGTCCTTCGAGAGGAAATACGAATAAGAATGCGAATGCAAATGCAAAGGTGGCAAAACACCTACTCTTCATACGGTCGCCTTATTGAAAAATTTCAAAGGGGTTTTCCCCTAGTACATTCATCATTTAAGCAGGAACAGATTAACCCTCCAAGCGTCTTTTACATACAAACAAATTATTTACAGAAACATCTAAGCAATAGCGAATTAAAATAAATACTTTAATTGAATTAAAACATTGAAATCCCCCTCCTCTCTTTCTTTTTTTCATTTAATATGCAATACTCGTTACCTATGAACAAAAAAATACTCATTATTGGTGGCGGTGCCGCCGGAATTTTTGCAGCCATCACCGCAGCAGAACTCTCACCCACTTCAGAAGTCACTGTCATCGACAAAGGTCCGCTCCTGACAAAAGTACGCATCTCCGGCGGAGGACGCTGCAACGTCACACACTCCTGCTTCGATCCAAAGGCTCTTGTAAAAAACTATCCTCGAGGCGAAAAGGAATTGTTAGGTCCCTTCTCCCGCTTTCAGCCTAAAGACACCATCGAATGGTTCAAACAGCGCGGCGTCGCACTGAAAGTCGAAGACGATGGACGCATGTTCCCTACCACCGACAGCTCCGAAACAATCATCAACTGTCTACTAAACGAATGCAAACGACTCAACATACAGCTTCATACACAAAAAAAGATCACCCATGTGGCACGTATCGATGAGCAATTTCATGTCACGTGCGCGGATGAAAGCATCCTTATTGCCGATCGCCTCATGCTCGCAACAGGAAACAGCCCCCAAGGCCACTCTTTAGCACAAGAACTAGGACACACCATCGTTCCTCCTGTCCCCTCCCTATTCACCTTCAATGTCCCGACCTCTCCCCTACTCGAATTGTCCGGTCGCTCTGTTGACCATGCCATCATCGGGATCGAAGGAACGAAATTTGAACAGTCCGGTCCTCTTCTCTTGACACACTGGGGATTCAGCGGTCCCGCTGCCCTAAAACTCTCTGCATGGGCCGCACGCTACCTTCACGAATGCGACTACAAAACGACAATTTACATTAATTGGCTGCCGGAGCTTTCCCTCCATCAACTAGAAAAACAATTTCTCGCATTAAAACAAGCAAAGCCGACATTGACTTTGTCCGGACTAAACGATTATGGAATTGCCAAGAACTTGTGGAAACGACTCATAGAAACAGCCTCTTTATCTCCCGAACAAAAGCTTGTGCAAATGTCACACAAACAGCTCTCCCAGCTAGCAAAAAAACTTCATCACGACTGCTATCAACAAGACGGAAAAACAACGTACAAACAAGAATTTGTCACGTGTGGAGGGGTAGCCCTTAGTGAAGTGGACTTCAAGACAATGGAAAGCCGCTGCTGTCCACATTTATATTTTGGAGGAGAACTATTAGATATTGATGGGGTTACCGGCGGCTTCAACTTTCAAAACGCCTGGACCACCGGCTGGATCGCCGCTCATGCCATGTCGTCAAAGTAGTTAGTGCGGTCAAGCTCTTCCTCTATTTCATGTAATAACGCAATAATTCGAGCTTGTTTTTTTTCAGGTAAAATTTCTTTTAATTCTTTAATTTGTTGCGCATAGTCTATTCCAATTTTGATTTCATCAGAAAAAGAATCTACGCGTTGTGTACTTTTCTTTATTTTGAGCCAAGCCAAATGTTCCGATTTAAAGTATATTTGTAAAATTAGTTGATAATCAAATTGCTCAAGATCTTCGTATTTGACTCCATCTTTATAAAAAATATCTATTATTTCCTTGACAATACTGCTTAAGGAATTCCAGATCTCTTCTTCCTTTGCCAATGATTTATAATGTTTAAGGCGGATTTCTTCAGATATTGTTTTCTTAGCACTTTGAGACAGGCAAACGAACAATACATTTAGTGCGATGGTAACGATTAGAGCTCCTCCTGCGGCGGCAAAAAGGGTTCCGACCCCTAATGTTCCTATTATAGCAAGGGCGGGTGCAGCAACGGGAGCAAAGAGAATAGTTAAGGCGACAGCTGTAACGGTCAAAGTGAGGGCTATACCGACGACCGTAGCTGCAACTTGTGCTGTTTTTATTTTATCTAAACGGGTTTGAGCCGCTAAAATTTTGGGATAAGAACCTGTATTGGAAGATGCGTCAGCTACCATATCATCTACTTTTTTGTTATATTATCTAACCCAAGTTGCGTATAATTATCACGGTGCTTTTGATAAGGTTTTCATCGCTGCCATGATACTGGATTTTGGCATTTTTGGGAGTCCAAAGTAAGTAACGATTTGCATCAGGCTCAAAGAGCCGGCATCTTACAGCGAAGGTCGGA
>CAYIYO010000006.1:13693-56101 GCA_964367715.1 uncultured bacterium | reverse complement strand
CGCTACCGCGATGAAAAACTTATGACAGGCGCCGTGACCGATTACGAAAATTCTAAAATTCCTGAATCTGCAAGATAATTTCAGCTGCTCCTCCGTATAATCCATGGAAAGAGCGATACTCCCTCTTTACGAGAAGATGTAGAATACGTACTTATACTGAATGTGCGCTTTCTGTGGACTTTTTTTCAAGGTGGGATAATTATTATCAAGCGCGGCAAAGAGCTCATCAAAGTGATTAGACTTCATTGAGAGCTATTAATTATTTAAAAAAAAGGCGGTCGCTATGACAAATTTACCTAAATGCATTAAGTGCTCTTCCCTATACACTTATGAAAATGGAACCTTATATGTTTGCCCTGAATGTGGTCATGAATGGTCTATTCATGTTGAGGCTGAACGAGAAACGGTACAGGCCGTTGTGAAGGATGCACATGGAAACATCCTTCAGGATGGTGATAGTGTAACAATTATCAAAGATATCAAAGTCAAAGGAGCATCTTCCGCTTTGAAAGTTGGTGTAAAAGTGAAAAGCATACGTCTAGTAGATG
Organism: uncultured bacterium; assembly: GCA_964367715.1. GTDB lineage: Bacteria > Chlamydiota > Chlamydiia > Chlamydiales > Criblamydiaceae > CAYIYO01. The sequence continues at coordinate 55,553 of CAYIYO010000006.1, read as the reverse complement.
AGGTCAACGGCCACAACATTGAAGCAAAAGTTCCTGGTTTTGGGATGATGATGCTTAAATCTGAGATCGTTAAAAAGAACAACTAGCCAGTAGTGTCCATAAGCTATCTAGATAGATCAAATAGTTTATACCACGGTTCGGATAAATTTTGACATTTGGACAAAGCGAAATGCCAAAATTTACCCGAACCGTGGTATAAGAACTTCAGTTTACGTCAAACCGAGCCAAGCATAAGTGACGGATAAATTGATTATTTCTTTTCCAATGCCATACTATGACCCATGCTTTCTTTAGAGCGCTCTTCGCAAAAAAAGCAACCTGGTTGTGTTTCTGAATATTTCATTTCAAGAGGGTTAGCAATTAATGCACGAATGGTCCGAGGACCAGATCCAGGCATGCCTGTGTGGACGGTATTTTTGTTGTCGACAAAAAGGATGTCGCCTTTTTTCCAGGTTGTCGAGCAATAAAAATTGTGCATCTCTTTTGCAAGAGTTTCGATTTCTTTTTTTGAAAAGCAGGAGTTAACTTTCGGAAATTTTTTCTTTAGCTTTTTAAATGCTTTATTTGCTTTCCATTTGGCCGCGGTCATCTGCAACAGCTCTTTTGGAGAGTGGAATAAGGCGATCGAAAAGACAGAAAAATTTTCGATACATTTAAAAAGAGAGTAGGGAAGTCTCCATACAAATCGATGCCAAAACCAAGTATCTCCTTGATAGTCTGCGATAAAGTGTTTACGCAACCGTGCATCTAATGTCGGCAATGAAAAGAAGTTGATTTGAAGCGCTTTCTTATTTGTGAGTGGATGTAAAAAAACACTCGGCTTATGCATTAGAATCAATTTATCTTCGCCTTCACCCGCTATTGGTAAGTTGAATTTGTGACAAATTGTTTCGACTGTTTGCGGATTGACTTTGTATTTGTCGGCAACATCGCTAATAAGCCATTTTTCAACAAAATAGGGAGTATCTTCTAACTTCTTTTTTAGTTTGTCGTCCAAACGTTCGTAGACCTTTTCCATGTTGATAAGGCCCGTTTCTCCACCCAACTCTGACGGCTTCAGACAACAAAAAGAAATGAATCCGGGAACATCTGTCGTGTAGTAGTTTTCGCTGTGAAATCCACCAAGATAGAGTGTTCCACCTGTTTTATAAATCGTATTTGTGTGCAACACGTACTTTAATCCATCCACGCGCTCCCTTCCGTGCTCTGCCATGAACGCTTCGCTGATTCCATTTACGCCGTCAATACTCATGATCGCATTTTCAAAGTCTTTTTCGGACGCAACATCAAAACCTCTGAAAAGCAGCGCTCCGTATTTTGCAGCATCGTTGATAAGCTGTTCTGAATTTTCTTTGAGAAAATTTTGCAGAAAATTAACGGTTTTGTTTTCTTTTGCTTCAATAACCAGCGGCATTTCAGTTTCTAATGTGTGGACAAGGCGCTCATCTTGACGCAAAAGTCGTGTGGTGACTCCATCATATTTTGGGGTGGCCATGTTTCCTCCAAGGCAAATTACCCTATCTCTACTATTTTCTGTGATTTTAAGTAAAGATAAGTCTAAAAAAGTATTGTCAAATAAAGAGAAGTTTATTTTTTGAAGAGTAGACAAACTTTTTATTTTTTAAGGGAAACTCGTGCTTAAAAGAAAATCTGAAAAAATTATAGGCGTAGTCAAATCGAGATTATATACACAAGTGAATTCAAAAATCAGTTGACCGAATTGAAAGGTTCTTAGAAGCGGCGCGATACCCACCATTTTTTGGAATTAACGGGTGCATTTTCGCATCCTTTGAAAGTCTTAGTTGTCTTGCTGAAGGGGAGCAATGTCCCAAATCTGAAGAACGCGATGAATGTTAAGGGATTCTTTGTTATCCATTTTTTCGGCTAGCGCGCAAAGGCTGGAAAGGAATCGTTGCTGTGCTTCGACAATCGATTCCGGACTTTTCTCCTGGGCACGACTGACGATTCCATTAAATAGTCTGAAGTAGCTCAAAAATGTCGTAGGATCATCCCCAAGCTCAAAAGTGCCATTTTTTGCTGTTTCATGGACATTTTCTGAGGTGGAAGGAGTCAGTTTAACGAGACGATTTGAAGCGGAGATGTTCACTATGCCTTCTTCCGATTCTACTTCGTGAAAAGAAATGATGTTGATGGCGGAGATGTCGATAGCGACTTTGCTTTTGATTGGAGCTAAAATGATGAGGCTCCAGTCTTTACAGTCGAGGTTGATTGGGCCATTGGATTCTAGAGGCGAGTGAAGAATTGCAAAAATCGATCCATTAATCCCGACCAGCTGTAAGCGGTGGTCTTCTGTGCTTTTTGGAAAAGTAATCTGCAATTGTGTGTTTTTATTTGAAGGAGAATCTTTCATCCAATTGACGAGGTGGAAACCCAGTGCTTTAGCTCCGGGAGGAAACCTCGTTCCTCTTTACTTTGCTTTAATTCCTTAAGTTTAGTACAATTTTTTTTCGCCTTAAAGCATGGGTTTGCAATGGCTTCGGTCTCAGGCGCTAAACCATGGCGAAAAGGTAAAGCCTTACAATTGTGGAAGCTCGCAGCACTCTCTCGCAGCTATTAGCGTCTGTTGTCGCTAATACGGGTATGTCAACACCCGATGGTAGCGTCGGTTTCGACGGGCCGCTACAAGCTTTTGCCTTTAGGCGAGAGTAGTTGACTATGCCCCTGATATTCCATTGTTTAGGAAGATGATTTTAGGGAATCATTTAGTTAAAAACAAGAATTTTGAAAGAATTGAACTTAGATTAAAAAACAATTTTTAACGGCCTTGTAGCACAATAGGCATCAGAGCGTGTTATGTAAAAATTAATAATAATTATTTTAAATTAGTCTACAGGATTGATTTTTTGGACAATGAAAAGGTCAGCATAATATTTAGGGAGCTGTTCAAAAAAGGCAGGAGCAGACCCCATCACAGAGCCTAATACCTCGTTCGAGGCGGAGCGGACACTTCCGGTGAAGCCCACATCGCGTGGCATTCCTTGATCAAAAAATATTAAAATTTCAAGCGAATCGGTCATTAAATTTTCGATATGATGCGGGTAGGCTTTAGGAATAAAGTAGAGATCGCCTTCTTCCATGACGTAAGTGTCAACATTTCCTGAAGGACTTAGGATTGACATTCTCCCTTTTCCTTTTTTAATGTAACCCAGCTCGGCAGTTTCTGGATGCCAATGCGGTTCGCGCATTCCTTCTCCTGATAGTTGTAGCGAGTAAAGGGCTTGTTGTGTGGCGATCGGCCATGTGCTGGTGCGGGCGACGCGGACGAGGCCGCCTTCATTGCTTAAAAGTGGCTGCGCGGCTTCTAGACGGTAATGGTAAGGTGAACTGTCGTTTGTACTAGAAGAGAGTTTCGGTGCATGGTCAAGCAAGGTGGCGAAAGGATAATTCAGTGAGCGTTTTAAGGAATGAAAGACCTTTTCTTTAACGTTCCAGGTATTTCCTAAGACGGCATCTGAAAACATCCCTAATGTGCTCGATAAATGGAAATCTTCAGTTTCTTCGTTGGAAAAGTTGAGAATCAATTCTGCATTTCCTTCGCCTACGTTGATGATGTGATGAAGCGCGCCGGAAGGAATTAAAAAAGCTTCGCCCTCATTCACTAAAAATGCAGCGTGGGTATCACCAGTGTTATAGAGACTGACAAGGACTTGTCCTTTTAAGCAGTAGCCTAACTCATCGGCATTTGCATGCCAATGGGGTTCGCGTACGCCATTAGGAAGCAGAATAAGTTTGTAAAGGGACATTCCCTTAAGAATAGGGAAGGTTTGCTTGCTAGCACTCGTGCGCGTTCCGCCCACCCCCTTTTCGTCCGGAGGCAACTGACTAAACTTAAGGAGGTGTTTAGAATCCATCATTCCCTACTTTTTTTACCTTGTTTTTTCCCAAAAAACGCCCGATTGATCGATCCATTCCATCGTGTCATCGTTGATTTCCATTTGATTGCGATAGTCGTTAACGGCTTCGGCGCAAGGAGGCATTGCACCGTAGTCGTCGATGATGATGTAGCCGCCGATAGAAAGTTTTGGGTAGAGGGTGGTGAGAGCATCCATGGTCGATTCATAAAGATCGCCGTCAAGACGCAAGACGGAAAGTTTTTCTATGGGTGCTGTTGGCAAAGTTGCAGAAAACAGTCCTTTTAAGAAGACGACTTGGTGATCTAACAGACCATATTTTCTAAAATTGTTGCGGACTTCTTCTAACGAGACCGCAAGATAATCAATTTTAAAAAGATTGTGACCTTTGTCGGAAGGATATTTTTCCGTGTTGGGAGGAGGAAGGCCTTCAAAAGAATCGGCTACCCAGACTTTACGTGTTGTCTCTTCGTAGGCTTTGAGGAGTGCGCGCATTAGGATCGTAGCGCCGCCTCTCCATACTCCTGTTTCGATGAGATCGCCCGGAATATTTCTTTTGATGACATCTTCTACACAAAATTGGATATTATTCAACCGTTTCATTCCAATCATTGTATGGGCGACGGTTGGGTGGTCTAAGCCGATATGGCGGTATTCCGGATTATAGGGATCGCTAAAACTGACATCTTCATAGATGTGATTCACTAAAATATCTTTCATCAAATTGATGTAGAGGGCGCGCGCATTTTCTAAGGAATGCGCATGCTCTTTTGAACTCGAGGGGGTAGGATTCATTTTTAATCCTTGATCAATTAAAATGTAATACTTGTATCCGTCAAAAAGTTGCTGTTGTTACCACTACTCATGTAAGGAGTGTAGTGTTTATCGGTATCTCCAAATGCCCATTTCAATTCAATACAAATATTTGCTCCGTAGTTGCGCTGTTTGAAGGCTCCTGGTGCAGAATGGGGTCCCATGTACGAAGCATGTCCTTCAATGCTCAGTCGATTTGTCAAAGGAGAGTGAAAATCTGCTCCGATGATGAATGTTCCGGCCCTTCCCGTAGAATAAGCTAAACTTTTTTTGTAGGGGAGTCCAATCCATACCATTGTGCGTGAACAATTCGCAAAATAGTGTTCCCAGTAGAGGTTGACTTGGCTGAGTGCACGAAAAGCCACAGGGATTCCATCTGCGGTCCGATGAGAAGTGTGTGTGTCGAGAGTTCCCCAGATTCCCCATTCATCATTTTGTTCGTAGAGATAACCTCCACGCACGCGCAATTGCGAAAACTCGTTGTCGACGGCTAGAACGCCGATATTTTTGTTCCACATCCAATCGAATGCTAGCCCGAGGTTGATACCTGAGCAGTATTCTGTTTTTTTGAACACAGCGCCTGTTAAAAAGAGTTGCTGTTGTGGAGAAGTTTGTTCGTCGGTAGAGGCGGATCCTCTACCTGCCCAATCGTACACGCCGTAGCTGCCGCCAAACTGTATTCCAGTGACATACTCAGAAAAGTAAGGAGAAGGGGCCCCTACGTTAAAATCGATTAATGCGCCTGTATTTCCTTCCCAATCGCCTTCGGGAATTCCACGGAAGTATTCATAGCCAATGCCGACATCACCTGCGTACGAAGGAAAGCGAAAATCTGCAGAAAGTGGTCCGAGTAATAAGGTAGAGATAACAATTAAAGACTTGGAAAAAACAGACATCGATCACCTCATGTTTAAAAAATGAAGAATAATCGATCTTGAAAAAAAAATCATATATAAATCACCATGGCATTTTAAAAAAGGTTTTTTATGTTCGCTTTCTATTGTTTTTTACTGCTTTCTTTTACCCCTTTTTTCGCACATTCAGCTGATGAGGAACCGTATTTGTCGAATGTTAAGCAGTTGACTTTTTGTTCGATGGGCTTCGATAGGGCAGGAGAAGCCTATTTTTCGCCTGATGAAACCATGATCATCTTTCAAGCCGTTCCAAACGGACAGGTAGATTACCAGATGTTTGTGATGGATCTCAAGGAAGGGATTCCACAGATGGTTAGCACCGGAAAAGGAGCGTGCACATGTGGATTTTTTCGACACGATGGAAAGAAAATTATTTTTGCCTCTAGCCATTCCGATCCTGAGCCTGTGGCACCTGAAAATACGGCAGGAACCTATAAATGGCATCTCACTCCCTATATGAATATTTATGAAGCCTCGATTGATGGAACGGAACTGATGCCGTTGACCGATGGACCGGCGTATCATGCCGAATGTGCCTATTCACCAGACGGAAAAGAAATCGTTTACGCGAGCAACAGTGAAGACGGAATGAATCTCTACATATTGGATATCGACACGATGGAAAGTCGTCGACTCACTTACAGTACCTTCTGCTATAATGGCGGCCCTTTTTTTTCTCCTGACGGAAAGCACGTGCTCTTTCGTGCGGATCGGGAAAAGGAACATTATTTGCAAATTTATATGATCGATCGTGACGGAACTAACGAACGGCAGCTGACAGCAAATGGTGGGGTTAATTGGGCCCCTTACTGGCATCCAGAAGGTAATGTTATCGCTTTTACTACTTCTCTTCATGGCCATCATCAGTATGAAATTTATTTATTAAATATTGAGACGATGGTAACGAAGCGTTTGACTAATCATCCTACCTTTGATGGATTACCGGTGTTTAATGCCGATGGATCAAAAATCATGTGGACCTCAAAACGAGGAGAAGATAAGACCTGCCAAATTTTTATTGCCGACTTTAAACTACCCCCAGAACTTCTGTAACAAGGAAAACTCATGCTTTCACATTATTTTCGATTTCTTTCCTTTACTTGTGTTGTCTTATTGACGACACAGGCGCTTTTTGCAAATCAAACTGCAACGACAACGCCTATTTTACCTCAAACGTCGCTTCCTTTTTCTGTTTCGATCGAGCAACTCCCTTTTACCCTTCCAAGCGGCATTCACTCGGGGGCGTCGGCTATCTATCACAATAAATGGCTGTTTATCGCGGGACGAACCAACGGGCTTCACACATTCAATCCGGGCAATAATAACTTTCCTCCTTCTCAACAAAACACGATTGTCTACGTTGTGGATCCTGCCACGCAAACGGTGTATTCACGCGATCTAAAAGACGCAGCATCTGGACTGACACAAGAACAGATCGATCAATTATCGGTCACTAGTCCCCAATATTATCGCGTAGGCTCCACGTTATATCTATGTGGAGGATATGGCGTCGAAACGGCAACCGGACTATTTAGTACAAAATCTGTGCTGACGGCAATTGATTTGCCTGGTCTGATGAATTGGGTCATTAAGGGAAAAGTAAAAGATACGGCAGCAAAACACATCCGCCAAACCACGCATCCTCTTTTGCAAGTCACCGGTGGATCTCTCGCGATCCTTAACAAACACCTGACAGCCCAATTAATTTTTGGACAAAATTTTATAGGGTATTACAACACTAATTCCAACGGAGAATACACGCAGCAAGTGCGTTGCTTTCAAATCATTGATACCGGTGAAAAGCTTTATGTCCAGCCACGAAAATCGGTTGCGCCCAATCCAGATTATCGTCGTCGCGATCTCAACGTTGTTCCCGTTATCTTGAATAAAAAAGAAGTCTATATTGCCCTTTCCGGAGTGTTCACATTGGATGGGGGGATCTGGACAGTTCCTGTCCTCATCAATGAAGATGGAACCTCCTCCATGGCGGATCCGCTGGATTCACTCACATTCAAGCAAGGAATGAACAATTATGCGTCACCAACAATGACAATGTATTCGCGTAAAACAAAAGATAACTATGTCGTGATTTTTGGCGGGCTCAGCTACGGATTTTTTCAAGGCGGAGTGTTCCAAACCGATGGAGAAATTCCATTCATTAATCAAATCACGACGGTAAAAATCGATAAAAAGAAAAATTTCAGTCAATATTTGATGAATAATGAATATCCATTTATCGCGTCAACAGGATCGAATCCCGGAAATCAGTTACTTTTCGGCGCGGGCGCCTATTTTATTTATCCCGAAGATGTGCCGAGCCATGGAAATGGAGTATTTCAGTTTGATAAGATAAAAAAGCCGACAACGATTGGATTTATTGTAGGGGGGATCATGAGCACTCTGCCGAATACCAATACAGGAAGTGATTCGACTGCCTCTCCTTATATTTTCAGAGTAACGGTGACGCCATTATAAGGATTTATACACAAGTGAAATCAAGAATCGGTTTTTAAGCGATATGAAAGCTCCCGGATTGATCGATCGAAAGTCGTTTAATATTAATAATATGAACCGACTTTCGATAGCCGAATCCCGCGGCTTTGACATGCTCAAAAAGCCAATTTTTGAATTCACTTGTGTATATCGTGTTTTGCTGAAGAAACTCTTTAAGAACGCGTCGCAACCATGACGTTAGAAGAAAAAGTAGGGCAATTGCGGATGATTCACTTTCATGGAGAAGTCGCAAACAAAGAAGCGCGGGCTTTTGTTTATGATCTTCACGATTGATTATCAAGGGCTTATTATATCGGACTCACTGTTAATGAAAGGGGTCAACCAAACAGAGGTCGTAATAGAAGAAATTGTTATCCAAGCAATTAATGCCGGATGTGACAGCGTTCTTTTAGGAGGAGCTCTTTTGGTTGGCTCGGATCAACAAGAAGAAATCACGCTAAAAGAGGTGAAAAGTATCTGTAAAAGTGTGGTGCAAGCGGTTAAAAATGGGGCGATCCGTCAAAAAAAGATAAATCAGTCGGTAAAAAGGGTACTCGCGCTGAAACAGCAGTGTGTGAACAGTTTTTAGCGTAAGTATTTGATTTATATGTATTTTCGATCAAAATTTTTGTGTTAAATTATTTATTTAATGAGAAAGTGTGCTTTTTTTGTTTAAAAAATAATGTTGATTGGTTAATGTACGAAAAATTAATGATCACTTTTTTAGTGGTCCGGGGAAAAAATTTTAACAAACAATATCCAATGGAGGATGCTCAATGATTAAAAGACTATGGCTATCAGCCTTATTAGTGACGACAAGTGCTGGTGCATTTGCTTTCGACTGCTGCCCATCAAACAACCAGTGGACAGTAACAGGGGAATATCTCTACTTCAGACCATCCGTAGATGATACTTACTTTGTTTTAGATGCAGATGCAACTTCAACATTCCCAACAGGAACAAGAGAAAATAACGACCCAACATTCCGCTCAGGCTACCGTGTTGGTGGATCTTACTCATTTGCAGAAAATGACAGCCAAGTTAAATTCTTTTACAGCCACTTAGGCTTTAGCCAAGCAAAAACAATTGCTGGTGATTTCCTCTGGGCAACAGTTGGACGTGCTGATTTCGCTTCTGCTTTTGAAAACTATGCAGGTACAGCTTCATCAGATCTAGAATACCTCTACCAGCGCTATGATGCTGTTCTTTGCCAACAAGTTTACAACAACTGCGGACTAAACATCGGTCTCGGATTCGGTGTGGAAGCTGCTGAGATGAAACTAAACGAAGATTTTACTTTTGTTGCTGCGCAATCAACAGGTATCATCGAGCAAAGATCAAAGTCATGGGGATTCGGTCCTCAGTTTGGTGTTGAACTCGGATATGATCTATATGCTGGCGATGAGTGCAGCTGCCTTCCAGGTAACCTAGAATTCAACTTCTTGACATCAGGAAGTATTCTTGCTGCACACACAAAAACAAGCGCATTTAACTCAGTAGCTGGTGCAGCTATTCTTGACGTATCAGACCACAGAACATGGAGAATCATCCCTGCTCTACACACACGTCTAGGATTTGACTACGACATGAATTTCTCATGTGCTGATCTTACGATCGGAATCGGTTATGAGTTCACAAGCTACTTCAGAGGTTTAGCAAGAACAAGCTACCCAGATGACGTAGCAGATGGTCTATCAGTAACTAACTACTACAACTTCGATATGCAAGGACTTTACGTCAATGCAAACGTAAGATTCTAGTAGTTGTCTGAGAACGCTCAGAGGCCTACCAATGGGATTACCACTGGTAGGCCTCTTTTTTTTATCTTTTCCTAAGCAGTTTATTTCATGCACCGTTACCACAAACTCTCTCCTCAAGAACATCAAATCCTGATCGAAAAAGGCACAGAACGCCCGCGAGTAGGTGAATATACAGAATTTTCTGAAGCAGGCGTTTACGTCTGCCGTCAATGTGATGCCCCTCTCTACCTCTCTTCACAAAAATTTACATCCGCATGCGGATGGCCTAGTTTCGATGATGAAATCAAAGGGGCCATTCAGCGCCATCTCGATTCTGATGGTGAACGTATCGAAATCCTTTGCCAACGCTGCAACGCCCATTTAGGACACGTGTTTACTGGTGAGCAGCTGACAAAAAATAATACACGCCATTGTGTGAATTCTATCTCCATGCGCTTTATTGCCGCTTTTACATCCGAAGGATACGAACGCGCCCTTGTCGCTGGCGGATGCTTTTGGGGTGTGGAACACCTTTTGAAATCTCTTCCTGGTATCATAAAGACAACAGTAGGATACACGGGAGGCACAGTAGTGAATCCAACCTACGAAGAAGTCTGTACAGGAAAAACAGGACATGCAGAAGCAATCGAAGTCGTGTTCGATCCAGAAATGGTCTCTTACGAGAATGTCATCAAGTTGTTTTTTGAAATACACGATCCGACGCAATACCAGCAACAAGGACCCGACCGCGGATCACAGTACCGCTCGGCCATCTTCTTTCTAACAGAAAAGCAAAAGAAAAATGCCTTTTATCTCGCCAAAATTCTGGAATCAAAGGGACTGAAAGTCACGACAGAGATCGTTCCAGCCGGACCTTTTTACCCTGCAGAAGATTATCACCAACTTTACTACGCAAAAACAGGAAAAAGTCCTTATTGCCATCAGCGAATCCGTAGATTTTAAATTTTTACCACAGAGCCCGCAGAGAGCACAGAGATAGCATTAAGTACTTATACCGCTCGTGATTCAACATTTGGTTTTTCGGCTGCGTCAAAGCCCCGGGGTTGGCACATCGTAAGTGGGTTAATTGTTAATATTAACCCACTTACGATGTGCCAACCGCGGGAGCTTTCACACGGCCGAAAAATCAAATGTTGAACCACGAACGGTATATACACAAGTGAAATTAAAAACCGATTCTTGATTTCACTTGTGTATAATTATGTCGGTCTTTCAGACCTCAATATATTTTTCTTTCTTATCCAGGCCTTCACTCCGCTGCGCTGCGTTCCGACCTTCGCTGTAAGATGCCGGCTCTTTGAGCCTGATGCAAATCGCTATCTAATTGATCAAAAATGCCAAACTCCAGCATCGCTGCTCCTCGGTATAATGCGATCTCTTAACCGCGGGGCTTTCGTTGTGTCCAAATGTCAAAATTTATCCGAACCGTGGTATAGTGACGCTATAAAATTTCTGCGGCTTTTGCTGCTAGCTCAGAACGCTCTGTCTTATTCAAGAACATATTTCCATACAAAGGCTCTTCTGCAAACTTCGAGACCACGTATGTTAAGGCGTTGGAGTCCTTATCCAGGTAAGGATTATCAATTTGGGTCGCATCACCCGTTAAAATGACTTTAGTGCCTTGTCCTGCACGAGAAATGATGGTTTTCATCTCATGAGGAGTCAAATTTTGGGCTTCATCGACGATAATAAACATATTTGGTAATGAACGACCTCTAATATAGGTCACGGCCTCCATTTCAATTTTTTTACTTTCCATCACCCACTGCAAGGTCTCCCCAGAATGCCCACCGGAAGATCCGCACAAAAACTCTAAGTTATCATAGATAGGCTGCATCCAATGAAAAAGCTTCTCTTCTTTAGTTCCTGGAAGGTATCCAATATCACGCCCTAAAGGAACAACAGGACGGCTGACTAGAATTTTAGAATAGGTTCCATCATCAAACACTTTTTTCATCGCACAGGCTAATGCCAAGAGGGTTTTTCCGGTTCCCGCCGCTCCTAGCAAAGAGACTAGTTTGATATCATCGCGCAGCAGGAGATCAATAGCACATCGCTGCTCGACGTTGCGTGGACTAATTCCCCAAATATTGTTCACTTTAATTAGAGGCTTCATCTCATGGCTTATCATGTCGTATTTTGCAACTGCAGACGAATGCTCAGGGGAAGTCATCACAAAATATTCATTTGGACGCGGAGAAGGATGCTTCACATCAACTTTCACGCTACCATCTTTGAAAAATGTGTCGATATTTGCTTTCGACGTTTCAATTTTTCGTATGCCTTTATAGATTTGCTCATAGGAAAACTTTAGATTTTCATAGTCTTCTGCTTCTAATCCAATTGCTTCGGCTTTAATGCGCGCAGCAAAATCTTTGGAAACAAAAACGACTTTTTCTCCTCTTTCTTGAAGAAAAAGCGCTCCTAAAATGATGCGGTTGTCATTAATAGAAAGGGCAAGGTTGACTTTGCTTTCTAGCGCTACTTCCAACAAAATGCTGACGATAGAGCCATTTTCTAGTTTTACTCCGTTGTGAAGGTCTCCATCACCGTGGGAAGCGATTGAATCTAAAAATCGAAAAACAGCACGTGAGTTTTTCCCTAACTCATTCGGTAAGCGTTTCATGGTATCTAGCTCTTCAAGGACAGTGAGAGGGATCACAATTTTTTGGCGGGGAAACTTAAGAATGCATTCGGGATCATGTAAGAGAACGTTGGTATCAATTACAAACGTTTTATTTGTCATAAGTCACTCCTGGTAGTACATGTTTGAGGTAGAGGTAAATTTCATTTTTATATATGGAGGAAGTTTAGGAGGGAAGAGAAAAAAGTGAAGGGGGTTGTTTTTAGCAATCAAACGGTTTGATTGCTAAAAAAGTTGACTTAAATTGATCGATAAAGTTACAATCGCAAATGAACAATGATTAAACAATCCAAGTTGTCATCACTATTTATAAAAACCGATTCTTGATTTCACTTATGTATAAAATAAAGGAGCGTCAGATGAACTACATGATTAATAAAAAATTTCTTTCTTTGCCTCCTTATATTTCGACGAGTTGGGATCAGATAAAAGCGATTCGTTATCAAGACTCTATTTTAATTATCGACCTTGTTCAAAATACGAGCCTTTCCATTCCCGACCTTTCTCACGCATTAGTGGAATCGATTTTTGTCGCCCATGCTGATTTTTTGCAAAACGAAGGAAAAGTTGCTGCACAGGTATCTGAAGGCCCACAAATTCAACTGGCCTCTCTTCTTCACAGTGAAGAGGGGAATCCCGCTTTCGAACACTTCAACACTAGCATGCAACATAATCCAGAGATGGCGCACCTACCTGATTTTCCTGAAGAGGTTAGGAATAAAATTGCCGCCGTCGCAAAAGTACTGATTCCTCATGAATCTCCTACTCTTCCTCAGCCAGAGCCTCATTGCAATTGTCCTCATTGTCAAATTGCAAGGGCGATTCATTTAGGACTAGAAACAGGAACAAAGTTAGAGTCTGTTTTATCGGAAGAAGTGGTAGAAATTGAAGAGCTTGTTGATGATGAAGATCTTAGGTTTGAGCAGTGGCAAATTGAGTCAAAAGGGAATCATCTTTACCTTGTCAGCAATAAATTGGATTTAGATGAGCAGTATTCTGTTTTTCTGGGCGATCCTGTTGGATGCAATTGCGGAAAAATAGGATGCGAGCATATTCTAGCAGTTCTTAACAGCTAAAAAGTGTCCAAAAGAGAGGGATCTTAACCCTTTCTTTACTATCATCTTATTCTGTAAAAGCTGAGATGAATTGTATTTGCTTTGTATTGTATTTCAGCAATATAATTATAAAAAAGACGTGTTGCATAGGACTGTTCGCCCATTCGAGTACCCTATCAATCACAAAAATATAAAATTTCACGGAGGCACTTATGTCTATAGAAAACGCCAGAGACAATCTTAAAGAATTCGGAAAAGAATTAGGTCTCGAAGGTCTTGATTTTGATGAAAACAACACATGTATTCTTGGTATCGATGATGAATTCTCGATGCACATCACATACGAACCAAATTCAAAGCGCATGTACGTGTATTCTCCATTGCTTGATGGTCTTCCAAGCGATGACAAAGCACGTCTAAAGCTTTACGAACGCCTGCTCGAAGGATCGATGTTAGGTGGTCAAATGGCAGGAGGCGGCTGTGGTGTGGCGACAAAAGAAGAACTTATTTTGATGCATTGCACGCTTGATATGGAACACGCTGTCTCTTCAGCACTCCGTGCCTTTGCTCCTTTATATGTTGAGACGGTAGAAAAATGGCGCCGTATGTGCCTAGACATCAAAGAAGGTCGTGAACCTTCTGAAGATAAAGGTCCTATTGCACAGAAACAACAACAAAAAGACGGAAATCAAAAGGAAATGCCTCAGTTTCCTAAAAAACCAGGCGAAGGTTTTATTAAAGTTTAATCTTTTTATAGATTCATTTTTTAAAAAAAAGCGGCGACATTCGCCGCTTTTTTTTTGCCGAAATTTATGGTATAAAATCCGGTTGTGGGGTTTAATTGTGGGATACATCACCTCAAAAATTAAGGGATATACGATGAATTTACTGCATATTATCGGCTACTTAGGGGCAGACCCTGAACAACGTTTTACTCCAGGCGGACAGAAGCTTTGGAAACTCCGCGTGGCAACACGTGTTAGAAAAAATGGACAAGACGACACAATTTGGTGGGCGTTGACAATCTGGGGCGATCAATACGACAAGTTATTAGTTCATTTTAAAAAAGGCAAGCCTTGCTACGCTGTGGCTGAAATGAATAAATTGGACATCTACACAGACAAAAATGGGCAACCACAAATTTCTTATGAAGCAACTGTTCGCAGTCTCCATTTCGTTCCATTGGGAGAAAAATCTGACGGAGAAGGACAACAGTCTTATCAAAAAAATGATTCCGGTGTTTCTCAAGGCGGATACCAGGGCGGAATGGCTTCGGGTTATACGAACGCTCCGACAGCGTTCAAAGCAGCTCCGCAACAGCCGGCACATGCATTCAATGGAATGTCAGACGACCACGGACAAAACGAAGAAGAACCTATCCCATTCTGAAGAATTTAACCAATGGACAGACCGAAAATGACAATCGAATTCACCTGCTTAGATAAACCTGCAAAAAGAAAAAAATCTGATCTTCTTGTCCTTCCTTTTTGGAAAGAAAAGAAGGGAATTAAAGCGGCTGCCGATGCCTCTTTAATGAAAGCGGATGTTGCCCCTCTAATAGAGAGTGGAGATTTTAAAGGAAAAGAAGGGGAATGTGCCCTCATTTATCTAAAAAATGGAGAAACAGAGTCACGTGTCGTCCTGTTGGGTCTCGGAGAAAAGGAAAAGGAGAATGTGGAACATCTACGTCGCGCCTACTCCGCCGTAGCAAAGCTTGCACAACAAAAAAAGTTGACTGCGATTACAATAGTTCTACCCACGAATACTTCTTTAAAAGAACAAGATGTGACGAAAGGGGTGGTCGAAGGACTCCTCCTTTCTAACTACCTCTTCACGCTTCACAAAAATGAATCGATTAGAGAAAAACCTCCTGTACTTTTGAAAAAAGTAACGTTAGTCGGAGCCACAGCAGCGAGTAAAGCAGTGATCAATGATAGCATTTTAATTAGCGATTCCGTCTACCATGCGCGGGATCTGATCAACCAAAATGCAGATTTAATCACCCCCCAATACCTCGGAAAATTTGCGCAGCAGATTCAAAAAGACTACGCAAACGTCAAAACGACAGTTTTTGATAAAAAGCGTATTGAAAAAGAAGGCATGGGTCTTCTCCTCGCAGTTGGACGCGGCTCTTCCGTCGATCCCGCTTTCATCATTGTCGAATACAAAGGCGATCCAAAGTCGAAAGATCATACGGTTGTTGTTGGAAAAGGCGTCACATACGATACGGGTGGGTTAAATCTTAAACCGACAGGGAGCATGGAAACCATGCGTCAAGACATGAGTGGCGCAGCAGCTGCTCTCTGTACGGTACGTGCCGCTGCAGCACTAAAGCTGAAGCGTAATGTGACTGCTGTGGTCCCAACAACAGAAAATAGTATTAGTGGACACAGCTTCAAGCCTGGCGATGTGTATAAGAGTTATCTTGGAAAGACTGTAGAAATTGGAAATACCGATGCAGAAGGCCGCCTCATTTTAGCGGACGCTCTTGCGTACACTGTAAAAAATCTGAAGCCTTCTCGTATTGTTGACTTCGCAACACTGACAGGTGCAATGGTCATTGCGTTAGGGGAAGAAACCACTGGAATGATGAGCAATGATGACAAATTATCTGCTGACCTATCCAAAGCAGGAGAACGCACATTCGAACGCGTATGGCGTCTTCCACTACATGAAGAATATAAGAAAAAACTGAAATCAGATGTTGCCGACCTCAACAACATTGGGGGAAGAGCAGCCGGTTCCATCACGGCAGCACTCTTCTTGCAAGAGTTTGTTGGCGAAACTCCATGGGCACATATGGACATTGCTGGAACTGCCTTTTTGTCGGAAGGAAGAGCCTACCTTCCTAAAAATGCAACCGGAACAGGGGTCCGCCTAATGATCGATTACCTTTCTGCATAAGGTAATCGCTCTACCACATTTTACCGTTAAAGCTAATACCTCCTCCATTCCAAACCTCGTCCCAGCGGCTTATGGAGTGGGGTGACCTTGTCATTTCTTTACCTCAATAAGCCCTCGCCTTTAGGCGAGGGACTACAGTTCGGACATTTTCATCGTTCAAAATAGGTAACGAATAGTATCAGGCTCAAAGAGCCGGTATGCCGGCTCTTTGAGCCTGATACAAATCGTTACTTACTTTGGACTCCCAAAAATGCCAAAATCCATTATCATGGTAGCAATAAAAACCTTATCAAAGGCGTCGTGATAGTTATAGACAACTTGTGTATACAGGCAAATCCAATAGTTCAGGTTGGCATGGAAGTTGCTTCTTCTTTAACAGATTGTCTGTAAAGAGAGGAGGGGCCAAATGCCACCTAAAAAAGTGATCAAAAAAGTCGTTTCTAAAGCGCCAGCAAAAAAAGCGGTCGCCTTAAAAAGTGTCGCCCCTAAGAAAAAATTGCCTGCAAAAGTTGCTGTCCCTGCAAAAAAGGTAGTAAAAGAAGCGCGTTGTCATAAAAAGAGCGTGGCAAAAGTTGCCCCTAAACCTAAAGCTCCTTCTAAAGCTGCTCCAATTGTTAAAAAAACAGCTCCTGTTGTTGCTCCAAAAAAGGCAGTTTCTGAGGTAAAACCGCTAAAAACCACGGCTCTTTCTCATCCAAAAAGAAACTCTCTGCGCAAATTGGGAAAAGTTCAAACGGCAGAAGGTTTTAAACGTATGATGGTTAATAAGTTAAATAAAAAACGTCCAGGCAAAAGTCTGGTATAAATTTTCTTGATATTACCCTCCTGGTTAGGCTAGCCTATTGATAGAGGCTAGCCTATGTTTAATTCACATCCCCGCACAGTCATTATCGTTCAAGCACGCATGGGATCGACACGCCTTCCCGGCAAATTACTAAAAGAAGTGAATGCTCGTCCGCTTTTAAGTTATCTGGTTGAACGTCTTAGCCGCTGCACACAGGCCGACGCCCTGATGATCGCCACGACGACGAATCCTTTGGACGATCAAGTCGTCGACTTCTGTAAAAAAAATAAAGTTGCCTATTTTCGCGGGAGTGAAGAGAATGTGCTCGACCGCTATTACCAAGCAGCCCTCGCTACCAATGCAGCGGTAGTTGTGCGTATCACTGCCGATTGTCCGTTGATTGATCCAGCAGTGGTCGACGAAGCAGTCGCTTCTTATCTTAGGAATTATCCCCAACAAGATTATCTCTCTAACACATTAGAAAGAACCTATCCTCGCGGGATGGACGTTGAGGTATTTTCTTTTAACGCGTTGGAACAAGCCGCGCATCATGCGCAGGATCCAGAGGAACGCGAGCATGTCACTCCTTACATTTATCGTCGGCCTGATCGTTATCAGTTAGGACAAATGAAGTGGCGTGCGGATGAGTCGATGCATCGATGGACGGTAGATACCGAAGAAGATTTACAATTGATTACGCTGCTTTTGAAAGAGCTTTATTCAAAAAATAAAGAATTTACTTTTCATTGTATTCTAGATGCAATGGACGCGCATCCAGAGTGGAGGGCAATCAATGCACATGTTTTGCAGAAAACAGTAAAAGGAAATGCACATGAATGAAAAAAATGATGTGCATTTTGAGTGTGCACGTCCGATAGAAGAAGATGCACGGCTTGTGATGGAATGGCGTAATGATCCGTTGACATTGCGCATGTCGTTTGGCCAGGCGCTGAAAAAATGGGAAGCATTCTATCCTGAATTTTGCACCGCATATTTTTCACTTCCATCACTTCCCCCGCTTTTTGTGCGCAACGAAAATCAACGTGTTGCTTTTATTCGTTTTAGGCCTGCAAAGCATCCAACGGATCCGCATCGCCGTTGTTGTGAGATTTCTATTCAGGTTGCTCCTGAATTTCGTGGAAAAGGCGTTGCTGGACGAGCGCTAACAGAAATCAACACATGGGTCGCTGCGCAAGGCTATGACGATATTTTTGCCGAAGTCAAAGAGGAAAATGTGGTGTCGCATCAATTATTTCTTTCTGTGGGCTATCGGGAAAGTGGACCTCACGAAAAAGTAGTAGAAGGAGAGGCAGATGCAGTTGCGATTCGAGGCTATTTATTGGCGTTGACTCCAACAAAAAAATCGATTTTTAATCACGTTTACATCATTGCAGAGGCAGGATCGAATTGGCGCATGGGAACTCCCAAGCGCGATCGTGCGATGGCATATGCTCTTATTGACGCGGCTGTTGCAGCGGGAGCAGATGCGGTGAAATTTCAAACGTACCGTCCGGAAACGATCTATGTTCACAATGCAGGAGCCAGTTCTTATCTTGCTGACGCGGGAATAGTCGAGGACATGGCCACAATTTTCGCAGACCTATCTATGCCATACGAAATGGTCGCAGAGATTGCGACATATTGTAAAGAGAAGGGGATCGATTTCATGTCGACGCCATTTTCTGAAAATGATTTTGATGTGGTTGATCCGCATGTTACCCTACACAAAATTGCCTCTTACGAAATTAATCATTTGCGATTGATCGAGCGCGCAGCAAAATCGGGAAAACCTCTTATTCTTTCTACAGGAGCGGCGACAGAAGAGGAAATTGCGTGGGCAGTGGATCTCTTTCATAAAAATAGGGGAAAGGATTTAGTCCTTCTTCAATGTACTGCGAAATATCCTGCGGAGAGTGATTCAATGAATTTATTGACAATTCCTTGGCTCAAACAACGCTTTAAAGTCGAAGTGGGTCTCTCTGACCACAGCAGGGATCCATTGATCGCCCCTATCGCTGCTGTCGCCCTAGGCGCACAAGTGATTGAAAAGCATTTTACGTTGAGCAACACTCTTCCTGGCCCAGACCACTTTTTTGCAGTCACTCCAGAGGAATTGAAGGCGATGGTTCGTGCTATCCGTGAAGCAGAAAAAATGCGGGGCTCTTCCTATAAAATGGTCGACGCATCCGAAAAAGAGTTACGTGCATTCGCTCGGCGTGGCATTCAAGCGCTAGAAACGATTGAAAAAGGGCAATCCTTACGCGAAGGAAAAAATATTGCAATTTTACGTCCGGGAAATCAACAGCAGGGGATTCATCCTCGTCATATTGTTGAGATAGAAGGAAAAATTGCGACGCGCACCATTCCTGTCGGGGATGGGATACAAAAAGGAGATTGGCAGTGATACGTGCTCTTTTAATTGATTTGGATGGAACAATCATCGACAGCATGCCTGCTCTTTATCGCACTTACCTGAACATTCTTCAGGAAAGAGGGATCACGGGGAATCAAGAAGAATTTGATCGACTCACAGGGTTCTCCTTGTCCGAAATTGCACGGGCGCTAAAAGCGACATATGGCTGGAAAGAATCGTATGAAGTGATTTTTAGTCGCTATTTGACCCTTCTCCATCATCACTATGTCCTTTCTCCACTCACTTTTCCAGGGGTTGAAGAGGTCATTCGTTACGCAAAACAGCAAGGGATGCTGATCTCTCTTGTCACCTCATCGCCGGCACTTCTTGCATACGAAGTATTGAAAAAAGTGAATCTCTTTCCTCTTTTTGATTACATCATCACTCCCGAAGGACTTCCCCAAAGTAAGCCGAATCCAGCGATCTACTTGAAAGCGCTTCAGGCAACCGGAGTCAGTGCTAATGAGGCGCTTGCTATTGAAGACTCCCAAAATGGGATCCGTGCGGCACAAGGAGCAGGAATCCCCACACTTAGCTTTCGCTTTCCGGGAGGAACCCTTCGGGTGGACAGCTGGGGCGAAATTTTAAAATTTCTTACTGAGCGGGAACATGAATCCGTTTGAAGTCCTCTCAATCGCTGAAGACTACCGCATTGAAGTCTGCGAAAAGAAACACAGTTATTCTATCCCAGTTCAAACAGAGGTGGAGCGCATTTGGAAGAAAGAAAAAGAGGCGCGTGGAGACGCTCTCTATAATGGAAAATTGCTAAGTCTACTTTCCATGGACGCCACCTGTCTTGTAGGGGAGGTCGTTGACTATAAGCATTTTTTGGCACAACACAGTGATCCCTCGCTCTTTGAAAAAATAAAAATCGTTCCTGTTGCTGTTACAGGTATCGTCTCTGTAGAAAATAAATATTTGATAGGAAAGCGTTCAAAGCGGGTCCTGACGCATCAAGGGTTGATGGAGTTTGTTCCTTCTGGAGGAGTAGAGCAAGGGATTATGCAGTCGGGGACACTTTATCCTTCACAACAACTCCTTCTCGAACTTTTTGAAGAGACAGGAATGGAGTTGACTGTTGTGGAAGCAATCACACCATTTGCCGTCATTAAGCAAGGGATTCAAGGACCAGTAGACATCTGCGCTCACATCAGGTTAAATCCTCAGGCACTTCAGCACGCTGCTTTTCCTGCAAATGAACATCTGTTCTTTGAATGGAAAACAAAAGAAGAGCTCTATCATGATATTTCAAAAAATCCTACTAATTATGTCCCATTGACAATAGAGTTGATTAAATTTTTCCTTTCATAAAAAGCTGGATGATGAGATAATTGATGTAATATTGTTTTTCACGCAGCTAAAAAATCAAACATTAAAACACGAGCGGTATATAATGAAATTTCCTACTCTTGCTGCATTAAAACAATATTTTACCAATACTCCACCACAACAGCGGGCATCGATTTTCCTTTTAGTAGCCGCCGAACAGTATCCCAGAAAAGAAGCAGAAGAGCTTCTCATCAAAACAATTGTTCCAAAAAATGCCCCTGCAGATCTCTCTCTAACGGCCTATTCTGCTGAAGCGCTCACCCCTATGACGCTGATCAGTGAACTAGAAATGATGAATATGTTTTGTCCTCACCGCCTTCTGATCATTCAACACGCAGAAGCACTGAACAGTGCGACGATCGACGCTCTCGTCGCTTACTGCGAAAAGCCCAATCCTGCCGTGACGCTGGTTGTCTCCATGGAAACAATCAATCGCGCGACGACGCTTTATAAACGCTTAGAAAAGGCAGGAGTCGTCCTCGACATCGCAGAAGAAAAAGCATGGCAAAAAGAAAAAACATTAGAGACATGGATCCGACAAAAAGTCACAGAATCAAAGAAAACGATCGCTCCAGACGCCGTACGTGTTCTCTTGCGTTTTCTAGGGACAGATCAAAATCTTCTTAGTAATGAAATTGAAAAAATCATTTGTTATATTGGCGATCGCCCTGCAATCACAATCCAAGACATCCAAGCATTATGTGTGCGCATGCCGCTAGAAACGGTATGGCAGTTAGGAGAAGCAGTCTTCACACGCAATGGCGCCGCTGCACTACACGTGATGCGCGATCTTCTCGCTAGCGAGGCTCCTCTGCTCACTCTCCTGCGCCAGCTGCGCAGCCAATTCCAAACCGAATTCAAAGTATGCACAATCATCGCTCGAGGCGGTCACCGCGAAGAGGTCTCACGCATGTTTCCCTACATGAATGGAAACATCTTAGAACGGCATATGCAGATGGCCTCCAGCTATGGAATAGAAAAATTTAAAAAAGGATTGTTAGCGATCGATGCTGCAGAGCTGGCAGTGAAAAATAGTGGATCCGACCACACACTTATTGCCGATCGCTTAATGCTTACGTTAACCTCAAATTAATACTAAAATAATAGGACTCTTCAATGTCAGAAAAACCCACATTACTTTTATTTCCTAATCTTTTAGGGGATCTTCCCCATCATGAACCTTATCTTCCTGCCAGCGTCGCAAAAGCTGTTTCTTCTTGCGATGGTCTCATTGCCGAAAGCGAAGCGGCCGGTCGCCGTTTCCTTAGCCGCTTCGAAACGAAAAAGCCGACGCGTGAAATTCCAATCGCCCTTTTTAACGAACATACTCCACTCAATGATCTCGACTTCTTTTTAGAGCCTATCCTAAAGGGAGAGCGCTGGGGATTGGTGTCGGATGCAGGAATGCCGTGCATTGCTGATCCCGGTTCTGCACTAGTCTTGCGTGCACGTCAAAAAGGAATTGTCGTCCAAGCGTTTGTTGGACCTTCTTCGATATTTTTGGCGTTGATGCTATCAGGATTACCAGGACAGCGTTTTGCATTCCATGGATACATTCCAAAAGATGAGCAGGGACGTAAAACAGCGATCTTAAAATTGGAGGTGGCTTCTACAAAAGAACAGACGACGCAAATTTTTATGGAAGCGCCTTACCGTAATAAGTTCACACTGGAAAGCCTTCTCTCCAACCTGTCAGAAGAAACTTATCTGACCGTGGCTTGGGATCTCACGATGCCAACGCAAGGCATTCTCACTCAGAAAGTGGGCACATGGAAAAAAAGTCCATTGCCTAACCTCGAGAAAAAATGTGCAATTTTCCTACTATCAACAAATATATAATAATAATTTTAATTTAAGCGGTTTAGAATGAATACAATAAATTTTTCGGGAGTCGTTAATAATCGAGTACCTTATTTGCATTTATATCCTAAGACAGGGTGTGAGCTGGACCATAATCATTACGTGATTCCTTGTGAAGATGAGATGTGCATCGAATTAAAGCTAAAAATAGATGATCAAGGCAATGAAACAATTAAAGCAACGATTGAGACATTAACAGAACAAGAACTAGGACAATATGAAAAAAACACCCTGGATTTATCTGTATCTGTTGAGGTAGCTGAAATTTTTAGAAAAATGGCGAATATGTATTCTTATGTAAAGTCCGCGAGAGCGTCCGAAAAAATGAGAAGATATTTTGTTGAGGGAGTCACACTTGTGCACAAAAAAATTCCTGCCGAGATTTTTTCGGATTATTTTCCCGATCCCCCAAAGTGGGATTCTGACGAATAGAGCGTTATGAAATGTCAAAATTTATCCGAACCGTGGTATACCGCAGAACCCAGAGAGAAAAAGAAAAAAAAACTCCTATTTTTTCTACCCCCTCAGTGAGCTCTGCGGTAATTAATTCTTAGGCAAACCTAAGTTTTATTTCTTTGTATCGTAGTAGTAATCTTTGTATTCGCTAACGATCTTTTTGAGGTGTTGGCTATAATCCGCTCCTCCTCCTCTACGGTATCCTGTCACTCCCATTTTTTCTTCTTTTGGTGTGAGAATGATAACGGAAGGGTAGGCGCTGATACCAAATCGTTGTAGAAGTTGTTTGTTTTGATCGACAATGGCCTTATCCTGTTTTTTATACATCGGATAGTCAAGGTTGACGAAGACGAAATCTTTTTCCGATCCTTCCGCAAATTCTTTTGTTTCAAAGACCTCTTTTTCTAATTTTGTGCACCAGCTGCACCAGTCGGATCCTGTGAAAAACAGGAGAAGCGGC
This sequence comes from uncultured bacterium, assembly GCA_964367715.1. Taxonomy (GTDB): domain Bacteria; phylum Chlamydiota; class Chlamydiia; order Chlamydiales; family Criblamydiaceae; genus CAYIYO01. The sequence continues at coordinate 31,796 of CAYIYO010000006.1, read as the reverse complement.
TTTGACTCTTTTACTGATTGCTCCTTAGCTTCTTCATAGTTTTCGTGCCATTTGATAGAGGCAGTGGCCGCTCCAAAGAAAAATGGAGCTAACATAAGGCAAAGACAAAGTGATGATATTTTGTACATAGTGTTACCCTTGGTTGAAAGAATGGTTTGGTTATCTAAAATTTCTAGCACCTTTTCTAGATATTTATACGCAACTTGAGTTACTATATCACACCATGTCTAATATGCAACCATTTCCACCTACAGTCGTTCTTCGTCATCGTAAAGAAAATTTGAAAAAATGTAGCTTACGAGGATTAGAAGAAAGAGACGATTTTCTTTTCTTAACCTATCCAAGGGATCCCTGTCCCCCTCTCAAGGGCTACTTGATCTTAGCGATGGATGCGCCCCCGTTGTCGACGGCAGACGCAGATCTTGGTCTTTTTTTGATTGATGGGACCTGGCGCTACGCCGAGACGATGTACAATAACACTCCTGGTCTCGACTCCTTGGTAAAAAGAAGCATTCCCACGCATTATCGCACCGCGTATCCGCGCCGCCAGGACGACTGTCCCGATCCCGAGCGGGGACTAGCCTCGATAGAAGCCCTCTACATTGCCTATCACCTGTTAGGTCGACAAACTGACGGTCTATTGGATCACTATCATTGGAAAGACGAATTTTTACGTATGAATGCGATTCCTTCCTTGGAAAAATGAAGGCTCTCCTGTAACGTGATATTTGAGCAGTAAAAAATAGGGCCGTTGGAATGGATGAAATAAGGGGAATGATGCAAGCGTTCTTTGAAGGGCTTGATTATTTCGAAGATTTTTTGTGGGGCTACATCGGCGCCCCCCTCATTCTCATCCTCGGATTTTATTACGGATTCAAATCGCGTTTTGTTCAATTTCGTAAATTTCATGTCGTCATGAAAGAATTCTACTATTACATGTGGGTCTATCCACGCAATGTTAATGGCGTACATCCATTAAAAGTTTTTTTTGCGTGCGTCGGCGGATGCATTGGGATCGGCAACATGGTCGGAATTACAAGTGCGATCCAGATAGGTGGTCCCGGAGCCCTTTTTTGGGTTTGGGTGACGGGGATTGCAGGAGTGATGCTAAAATATGCGGAAGTGTATCTTGGGGTTCGTTATCGTGTCTCGATTCCTGGAAAAGGATACAAGGGCGGACCGATGTATTTTTTGCGCCATGCATACAAAGGAGCATTTTTTCCCCTGTTTGTGTGCTTTTTATTGGCAATTTATGGAGTGGAGATTTATCAATTTCGTGTGGTCACCAAAAGTTTGGTCTACAATTTTGGATTGAATGAATATGCCGTGGTCGTTCTGCTTTTGGGACTGGTGTTATATGCGGTCAGTGGGGGAGTCAATCGAGTAGGCGAAATCTCTAGCATGACGATTCCTCTTTTCATTTTCCTTTTTGTTGGGATGGGACTCTGGATTATTTTGCTGAATATCAATGCGATTCCGGGATTGATTCAGGATGTTTTTGTGTCGGCATTTACGGGAAAGGCGGCGACGGGAGGATTTTTAGGCAGTACGATCATGGTAGCGATGTCACAAGGAGCGCGTCGTGGTGCGTATAGTGGAGATGTGGGCATTGGATACGCCTCTGTAATTCATAGCGAAACGAGTGTAACGATTCCAGAAAAGCAGGCGTCGCTAGTCATTTTCGATATCTTTTTAGATACGTTTGTCATTTGCACAATGAGTATTGTTATCGTGTTGCTGACCGGAGTATGGCATTCTGGCGTTCCTGCCGAATGTCTTGTCCAGACAGCGCTAAGTGTTTATTTCCCCTACATGCACTATTTCATGCCTTTCTTTATCTTTCTTTTAGGTTACTCGACAATCATCGCCTACTTTGTCGTAGGGCTTAACTGCGCGCAATACCTCTCCCCTAAATGGGGGAAATCGGTTTTTTATCTGTATGCCATTACAGCGTTTGTGATCTTTTCTTTTGCAGAAACCCGACAAGCACTATCCGTAATGGCCATTATCGGCTGCCTGCTTCTCATTATTAACTGTTATGGAATCTTCAAATTGACGCGCGACATCCGCTTCGACTTTGATGCCGACTAGCTGAGTTGCGCAATGAGTTGTTCCCATTTCGCCAAAGAAATCTCTGGTCCTAATACTTGGATGACCGCATTGGCAACCAAAGTTCCTGCGTAGGCACATTCTTCCAAGGACTTGCCTTTTAAGTATCCATGCAGAAAACCACTAGTAAAAAGATCGCCCGCACCCGTGGTGTCAATCACGGTTCCTTTGATGGCAGGACCATGCACCAGGCGGGATCCTTGCCCGACCCAGCATCCGCCTTCCCCAAAAAGAACGAGAGCGGTGGGACAAATCTCTTTTAAAAAGGCACAGCTTTGCTTAGGTTCAAGACCCGTTAAGGCTTTTGCCTCGTCCGCATTCGCAATCACAATATCCACTTGTTTAAGAAGGTTAAATAGGCGCTCTCGATATAACGTCACCGTTTCGTGACTAGCGAGATCAAAAGAAATCTGCGCTCCCGCCTCTTTTGCTAACCCAATCATCCGCTCAGCGAATCCTTGGCGATGCAGCGAATATCCTTCGATGTGAACAAGGCGCATTCCTGCGAAGTCGATTGGATGGAGCTCTTCGGCGGTCATCTCGCTACTCGCACCAAGAGAGGTGCGCATGGTGCGTTGTCCGTCCGGGGTCACCAAGCATAGTGCGCGTCCGGTTGGGAGGACACTTTTGATGAAGAGAGGGGTGATTGGTAAATTTTTAATCGAATTAAAAAATATTTTTGATGATTCGTCGTCACCCACTTTTCCCTTCAACGCACAGTGCCATCCCAGATGCGCCAATCCTCGAATGACGTTCGCTGCGCTGCCACCGGCGATTTTCGCATCAGGGATCCCACACGCTCCCAATAGAGCAGTAAACGCATCGTTAGTGATAAGTTCCATGCCACCTTTTTCGCCTTTGATCTGATGCAGAAATGCGTCGTCCACGCGGACAATATAATCGACAAGAGGGGAGCCAATCGCTAGAATCTTGTTAGTCAATTTTTTAATTCACTTGTGGATAGAAGGTTTCGGTTGGGTGAGCATGCGTCGAATCGATTCTCTGTTGGCATGAATGTAATCGACTGCCGAATAAACAGTATAAATGGCCGCTAAGCTGACTACAAGCGTGCTATAAAACTGTAAGTCGGCCTGGCTGAGATCGCCTAAGGAATGAAGAATCATCAATCCTAAAATGCAAAATGCTGCACAGGCTTGGATGACGGCCTTGATTTTCCCGCTGGTACGTGCTGCGAGGGCGAATCCCCGCAGGGCACAGATGGTTCGCAAGGTACTGACAACGGAGTCTCGGTAGATAAAAATGAAAATAAGGAGCATCGGCAACTGTACGGGTGGTAGCGTGAATGTTAAAAAGACGGAGATGCGCGCGATGCTATCGGCCATGGGATCCAGTATCTTTCCTAGATCCGTCACCTGATTATAGCGTCGGGCAAAAAAGCCGTCAAAGGCATCAGAAAGCTCAGAAACGCCCATTAAGGCAAGAAGGCAGTAGGGGAGGAGGGTGGAGCTGATTCCAAGTGCCTCATGCTTAATATAGATCAGTAAAAAGATCGGACTAATGAAAATACGGATGAATGTGATATAATTGGCGATACTCACGGTAAAACCCTCTTTAGGTAAGCTGTCATGGACAGAATTTTACCATAAGGAATTAAAAATAAACGAGAATTATCCTCAAAAACGTCCAAAGAAATTTTAATTTTCGAATTTAAAAAAAAGAGGCTTGCAAAAAAAATCGAGGGTGCGTTATGGTATATCCTTTAATGATCCCGACAGTGACTACTGGGGCGTCGCCAAGCGGTAAGGCAGCGGTTTTTGGTACCGCCATGCGGAGGTTCGAATCCTTCCGCCCCAAACGAATATCGACAAAGTCCTTCCTTATTAAAAAATAAGGAAAACGACAAAACAAACAGTTGAAGCTGATGCACGAGGGTAACAACTCCGAATATCTTTTTTTTGCCGGAAGCTCTCATCCAGAGCTAGCAAAAGAAGTCGCAGAAAGCTTAGGAATTTCCTTAGGGAACATCAGTCTTAACCGATTTCCCGATGGCGAAATTTCTCTTCAAGTGTTGGATAATGTCCGTGGCCGTGATGTCTTTGTTCTTCAAACCATCGCTCTAGACCCCAATAACTACTTGATAGAACTCTTAATTTTTGTCGATGCATTAAAAAGAGCGGCAGCGCGTTCGATCAATGTTGTGATTCCTTACTACGGATACTGCAGGCAAGACCGCAAGGACAAAGCCCGCGTTCCAATCACAGCAAAGCTCGTCGCCAATATGCTAGAAAGAGCCGGCGTCACACAAGTGCTGACAATGGACCTTCATGCCGCTCAGATACAAGGTTTTTTTGATTTGCCGGTCGATAACTTACACGGGCGGTCTCTATTAGCGGAAGCGTTTCGCTCATACGGACTAACAGAAGCCATCGTCGTTGCCCCTGACGCAGGAAGCGTCAAACTTGCACGCGACTACGCTGCCCAGCTTGATACAGAATTTGCCGTTCTTGATAAAATACGGCTCAATTCTGGACAAGTCGAAGTAATGACCGTCATCGGTGATATCAAAGGAAAAGACGTTCTTCTCGCTGACGATATGTGTTCCACCGCAGGAACACTAGTGTCAGCAGCGAAAGCATGCCACGAGAAGGGTGCGAAGAGAATCTTCGCTGCGATCACACACGGCTTATTTGTCGGTGAGGCCGTCCAAAGAATCGAATCCAGCCCCATCGAGGTGCTGTTAATGAGTAATACAATTCCCTGGACATCACGTCTTGAGGGATCGTCCAAAATAAAACTCATTAGCATCGCCTCTCTCATTGGTAAAGCCATCAGGTGCATCCTGGCGCGCGAGTCCGTCTCTTCCCTATCCAAACCCTCTTGCTCTTTTAGCATGAACGGTTTGAATGTAAATTAGAATTTTTAATACGACTATTCACCTATTTGGAGGAATCATGAAACTCAACGTTTCGTACAGATCCGGAGAAAGAAAAAGCGAAGCGAAAAAACTACGCCGCGAGAAAAAAATCCCTGCCGTTATTTATTCAAACGGTAAACCAGGTGATCTCGTTGTTGTTGACGCCATCGAATTTCAAAAACTGCTTAACGGCGTTAAAAAAGGTCACCTTTCAACTGCTAAGATCCTTCTTGCAGACGACAAACATAAAGAACGTCATGTTATCGTAAAAGATATTCAATACAATATCGTGACTTACGACGTCATTCACTTAGACTTCGAAGAACTGCACGACCACATTCCAATTAACCTTAATATTCCTATCGAATGCACCGGCGTTGCCGACTGCGCAGGGGTAAAGTTAGGCGGAGTTTTACGTATGGTTATCCGTCAAATGCGCGTGAACTGTCTTCCAAAAGACATTCCTGCAAGCTTTAAAGTTGACGTGACATCAATGTTATTAAACGATGCAAAAAGACTTTCCGATTTCACAATCCCTTCAACTGTCCGTCCATTGATGAAGTTGAACCAGGTTGCAATCGCAATCGTTAAACGTTAAGGGAAACCTTAAGTGGCCGTGGAAAACCAAGAAAAGCAGTTTGTCATCGTTGGCCTAGGAAACCCTGGCCGCGACTATGCGATGACAAGGCATAATATTGGATTCCTCACCGTCACTGCCTTTGCTGAAAAGCACGGGTTAACGTTTAAGGAAGAAAAACGCTTTTTCTGTCACGGGACAAAAGGCAGTGTAGACGGAACAAAAGTTCATGTTATCATGCCCCAGACCTATATGAACGAAAGCGGGAAAGCGGTAAGAGCGTATCTCGAGTATTTTCACTTGGGAAGCAAAGATTTAATCGTCGTCAGCGACGATGTGGACCTTCCTTACGGAATGCTGCGTGTCAGAGACAGTGGCAGCGCCGGAGGACATAATGGTCTAAAAAGTATCGAAGCAGCCATCGGCACCCCACGGTATGTGCGCATGCGCATGGGAGTAGGGGCGAAGCTGCAGCAGCAGGCGCTTGCTGATCACGTTCTTGGGCGGTTTTCTGCTCAAGAGGCGGAACAGCTCTCGGCATTTATCGACGAAGGCGTCAACGTTCTTTCGCTACTATTGCGAGAAGAAACGCCTAAAGTAATGAATGTCGTCAACGCGCGTGTTGCCCCTCGTTCTGTTTAAAAAGACCGTTGGTTTTTCTAAGCAGCGAGTGGAACAGAGTTAAGTAACTCCTCATGAAGCACAGGAGATAAAACATGAGTCAAACAGAAAGAAAAAACCTCTATGAAGGGATGTACATCATCAGCGCTAAGTTGAGCGATGACGCCCGTAATAAAGCGTTAGAAAAAATTAAATCAGGCATCACTAGCCGTGGCGGTGAAGTCGTAAAAATACATGATCAAGGACGTCGCCGTCTTGCTTATGATATCGAAGGCCATCGCGAAGGTCACTACTACATTCTCTATTTTGATGCGCCTTCAACAGCCATCGAAGAAATGTGGCAAGAATATCACCTGAGCGAAGATCTTGTCCGCTTCATCACTCTACGCGCAGAAAGCGTGATGGAAAAGATAGAGTTTAAGCCTTTAGAAGAGATAAACTAGGAGATATAGAGATGATGATGAAAAGATCTGGACGCCCTAATGGGCAATCAGGAGACCGCTCTAAAAAGCGTAAACGTTGCCCTTTTACAACGGCAGGAATCCGCGAGATCGACTATAAAGATATCGAAACTCTTTCCCAGTTTATCACAGAAAGAGGTAAAATCCTTCCACGACGCATTACTGGCGTCTCGGCATGGCATCAGCGCGAGCTGGCGCAAGCGATTAAACGTGCACGTCACATGGCGTTATTGCCGTTTGTAGCAGAATGTTAACGAATGAGGAGTTAGTGTCATGGCAGTACAATTGCTATTAAAAGAAGATGTTTTAGACCTCGGTAAAAAAGGGGAAATCGTTTCTGTCCGTAACGGATATGCAAGAAACTTCCTTCTTCCTCGCGGAATTGCGATGAAAGCCGATGCGAACGCATTACGCCGTCAAAATGCTCTTCTCGAAGAGCGTAGAAAACAAGCGGTTGTCGACCTTAAAGAATCACAAGAGTTGGCAGCACAATTAGAAGGAAAAGTCATTGTAGCGATCGTTAAGGTCGACCCAGAAAAACGTATGTATGGTTCTGTGGCACAAAATGATATTATTGACCTTCTTAAAGAACAGCACCAGCTAGAAACTGATAAACGTTTCATTCAGCTTAAACACCCAATTAAAGTCATCGGTTCACACAAAATTGAACTAAGACTGAAAGAAGGTGTGGTTGCGGTTGTTACGTTGAAGATCCTACCAGAAAGCGGTAAAGATCATGCAACAGCAATTGCAGAAGCAATGGAAGAAGAAGCTCCAGCAGCTCCAGAAGCGACTGACGAAGCGTCAAACTAGTCATATTAATTACCCAGAAAATCCACTTTTCTGGGTAATTTCTTTCTAATCAGCAGTATTTTTTTTTCTTTTTTTCTCAATATTCCTATTTTCACTCCCGCAATAAAGAAATTTCACCTAAAATTGGAAGATTATTTAGCAGGTTTTGCTGTTATACCGAACGTGACTCAAAATTTAGATTTTTGACCGCGGGAGCTTTCACGCAGCTCAAAAAAACAAATTTTGAATTCACTTGTGTATAACATCGGAATACGGAGAGTTGGTTTGAGCGGTCTGAAGGACCGCAAATCCTACAGCCTAGGTCGACGCGTAGCCGAGGCCTAGGTAAACTAGTAAAAATTTTGAGGTCTGAAAGACCGGTATAAAATAATATTCAGAATGATTATGTATCACTATGTCGGTCCTTCAGACCTCGTTTTTTTAAATCCCTTTCCTAGGCCTCCGCTGCGCGTCGACCTAGACTGTAAGATCGCGGTCTTTCAGACCGCCAAAACTGAATCCTAGCATAATTATGGTTAGCTGCTCCTCGGTATAAATAATCTTCCAAACTATAGAGGCATCAACAAGTCGATGCACTCCATAAGCCGTTGCCGAGAGGTTTGGAGTTGAGGAAATTGTCGGTTAATCTTAAATGCAACATACGAATGGGAACCACAACATGACACGCTATTATTCTCCCGCGAAAGTGAACCTTTTTTTACATGTCAAAGAGCGCCGTCCTGACGGCTATCACGAATTATCGTCTCTTTTTCAGACGATCGATCTCTTTGATACTCTTGATATCACATGCTGTGAAAATCACGATCGTTTAGCTGTTAATGATCCGTCGATCCCTTGCGACACTACAAATTTAATCCTTAAAGCAACCGCTCTATTTCGACAAAAAACAAAGAGTTCTCAGTACTTCAATATCATTTTAAATAAAAATATTCCTATGGAAGCAGGCTTGGGTGGGGGAAGCAGTAATGCGGCAACCACGCTTTGGGCCATTAATGTCTTATGTGGATCTCCTGCGACAATAGAAGAGCTCATGACTTGGGGAGCAGAAATTGGATCCGATGTGGCCTTCTTTTTATCGGAAGGAACTGCACTCTGCACCGGACGTGGAGAAAAGATTCATCCTGTTCCGGCACTCACCCCTCAACGTTCGGGATGGATTGTAAAGCCTTCTTTTGGGCTATCGACGCCCTCTGTTTATAAGCATCTAAAATTAGTGGAATTGCCACAAAACGAACCTGAAAAAGCTCTGAAAAAGATTATCGAAGGTGAGCTTTGTTATTTTAATGATTTAGAATCCCCTGCGTTTTCGTTGTCACCGCCACTCGCCGCCCTAAAAGAGGAACTCATCACTCTTGGATATGAAAAAGTGATGATGACAGGATCTGGATCGGCAATCGTATGTATTGGTCTACAACAGCCTCCCGAGCGCGAAGGATTGTGGGCGCAAAAAATATGTTTTGTGAATCGAAATGCCGATACTTGGTATTCCTAATTTTTTTCAGCGAGTAACTCAATTCCGCGCGCGATGATTAAGCAGCCTTTTTCTAGGCGATCCAACGCAAAGCGCTCGTTGGGAGCATGCGGTCCATCGTCAGGAAGGCCTACTCCAAGTAACACCACTTCTCCACCACACGCCTTTTTAAGGGCAGTGACAATTGGAATGGATCCGCCTTCTAAAATATAAGTGCAAGGCTTGTTAAATACTTCTGAGAAGGCTTTAGCGAAGACTTTTATTACAGTAGATGAGGGGTTAGTGCGAATGGCAGGGCCTCCGCCTTCGTGCGGAGTCACTTCAACCGTGACTCCTTTGGGGGCATTATCGCGTAAAAATTTAGCCACCAGTTCCAAGATTTTTTCGGGGCTTTGATCTGGAACGAGACGACACGATACTTTTGCGAGCACTTTAGCTGGAATGACTGTTTTGAATCCGTCTCCACCATAGCCTCCGTGAATGCCATTGATTTCTATCGTGGGTCGAATGCTTCCGCGCTCTCGCGGAGAATACGCATTTTCCCCGCCATCAGCAGTCGCTCCAAAGGCTTCTGTATATCCTTTTGTATCGAAGCTGAAATTCATTTGCTCTTTTTCTTCTGATGTTAAAGGAATGACAGCGTCATAAAATCCGGGAATTAATATTTTTCCTTCTTCGTTGCGTAATTTGCTTAATAATTCGACCATCGCGTGCAACGGATTATAAACAACCCCTCCGTGGGATCCGGAATGTAAATCGACTGAGGATCCAGTGATGACGACATCCATCGTGACGATTCCACGAATCCCTAAGGTGATGGCAGGCGTCTCCGCGTCCGGAATTCCTAAGTCGACGACAGCGAGATAGTCTGCTTTTAGTTCTTTTTGTTTTGTTTTTAAGATCTCCTCTAGACCATCGCTACCGCTTTCTTCTTCTCCTTCGATACACAATTTTATGTTCAGGGGAAGCGTTCCGTCACGTTCGATTAAGAGGCGCAAGGCATGTAGGACATAAAAACACTGGCCTTTATTGTCGTTAGCGCCGCGCGCGTAGATAGTGCCATCAATGAGTGTTGGTTGAAAGGGGAGCGCATTCCATTCGTTAAGCGGGTCGACGGGCTGCACGTCGTAGTGGTTGTAAATCAGTAGTGTCGGTTTTTCTGGTCCCGCTTTTAAATAGGAAGCAAAAAGTGTAGGATATCCCGACGTTTCCCAGATTTCTGTGTGGAATCCAATTTTTTTAATGACCTGTGCCAGCCATTCAATGCACGCATACATGTCATTTTTATGTTCGGGCTCGCTGCTAACGCTGGGAAAGCGGAGAAACGTTTTGTACTCTTCAATGGCATCGTCAAGGTGTTTAAGATAGAGGTCTTTCAGTGTGTTTAGAGAAATCATGCGGGCTCCGTTTCGTGAGGATATCTTGATTTGTTTTATTTTTTTTAATATACAAGATATATGGAAAAATTTCTCACTATTATCGATCTTCACTGTGATCTTCTTTGTTACTTGCAAAAGGACCACGCACGCACGCCATTCGATCCACAGGTGCGCTGCTCCCTTCCCCAACTGCAAGAGGGAAATGTAAAGACTCAGGTAATGGCAGTATTTGCGGATACAGGGAAATCCTCCTCCATAATTGGCGCAGAACAAATCGACATTTTTTTAAAGTTACAAAATGAAAACTCTTTTTTCCAATATGGGATCGACGCCCTGCTAGCGATCGAAAATGCATCTTCTCTTTTGGATGAAGAAGAACCTTTAACGAGCTGCTTTAATCGTCTGGATAACTTAAAAAAAGAAGAAATCTCGCCTCTCTATATAGGAATGACATGGAATCCGGAAAATCGTTTTGGTGGAGGCGCCGCGACTTCGATAGGTCTAAAGCCGGACGGAAAAACACTACTGCATTATCTTGATGGGAAGGGGATAGCGATCGATTTCAGTCATGCTTCCGACCCGTTAGCCACAGAGATTTTAAATGAAATTGATCGGTCAGGATTTAATATTCCCGTGATCGCCAGTCATTCGAATGCGCGCGCCGTTTACGATATTCCACGTAATCTTCCTGACTTTTTGATTAAAGAAATTGTGCGTCGCAAGGGATTGATCGGAATTAATTACGTGACACGGCTATTGGGGGAGGGGAAAAATCCTTTGATGGCCGCACACATTGCGCATATGCTTTCTCTTGGTGCTGAGCATACTCTTGCGATAGGATCCGATTTCTTTTATTCCGATGATTGGGCTGCGACGCTAAATATTAAGCCGGAAGAGACTTTTTATTCGGAATATCCCACGGCAGCGACACATCAAAAGGTGCTAAAAATGGTGCAATCGACATTGAATCTAAGTAAAGAGCAGCTCGAGCGCTTTGCTTGTGGGAATGTGGAACAGTTTCTGGAAAGGAATGAAATATTTAAGGCAAATTGAACTATTGCTTATTTAATTCCCCCATCTTTTTGCCAATCAATAGTCTCTCCATCGTTGTCATCGAATAAAGAAGTGTTAGGTGGTTCATTCTTTCTACTAATGTTTTCATAATGTGCATCTTTGGAATTTCCTGCAAATTTTTTATAGATGGATGACGCCAAAGATGCGGCTTTTTCTAGCGACTGAGAAAGATCGATTGTGATTACAAATTTTTTTACAGATTCAAACGCCTTCCCGGCAAATGAAAGTACTTTCATTCCAAGTTCTTGGATTTTGTCTGCAGCAGCTCCCCATTTTGAATCTTTGGTAGGTTCCGTGCTTATTCGTTGATTAGTGCTTAATAGAGGTGTTTTTTCATCGTTAAGATCAATCTCTACATAAGGATGTGAATTAGAATTAATTTGTAAATGATCTGATGGATTCATTTTTTATCCCCCTTAGTTTAATATATTAAAATTATTTGTTTGTGTATAGTTTGCTGTTTTTAAAGGCGATTAAATAAAAAAATAAATATGTGTAAAGAGAATGTAAAGTCAAGTTGTCGAATAATGAAATTTAAGGTATCATTGGGGCACTTTTTTAAGATGAGGGAATCAATGAATAACAATATGTTGATGAAAGTGTTACTCGCGATGGTTCTTGCCGTTGTGGCAGGATATTTGACAGGTCCAGATTTTGGATTCTTTGGCGTGACCTTCCTAGAGATTTACAGCCTGATCGGGCAGCTTTTTCTTAACGCATTGACCCTTGTTGTTGTTCCTCTTGTTGCCGCCTCTGTCATTACGGGAACGGCGCGGATGGGAGCCGAAAATTCGTTTGGTTCGCTAGGACTCAAAACATTCGGAATTTATGCATTGACGACAGCGATGGCAATTGTTGTGGGTTGGGGTGTGACAATGCTGGTCTCTCCGGGATTGGGTCATGAAATTTCTTCATATGGGTCCGCCTTTAATGCGCAGCTAGCAGCGGTACAGAACATGGCAGGAAATGTCGATACCAGCGCTTTCCATAAGATTGAGCTGATCCTATTAAAGCTTGTGCCTTCAAATATCTTGGCAGTGGCATCCCAAGGGCAAATGCTCGGATTGATCTTTTTCAGCCTGTTGTTTGGCTACTTCATTCCTAAAATTGATTTCGAAACAGGCAATATCTTACTCCGCTTTTGGAGAGGGATTTTTGAAGTCATGATGTGCATGACGCATCTTGTGATGAAAGCGTTGCCTATTGGTGTATTTGGATTGATGGCAAAGGTCGTTGCGACCACAGGATTCGATACCATTCGTCCCATCAGCTACTTTTTCGGTACCGTAATTTTAGCGTTGCTTGTCTACACCATCGTCGTGCTGCCATTGCTTCTTTATTTTTCCGGAGTTAACCCTCTACGCCATTTTAAAGCGATGGTGCCTGCTTTGTTTACGGCCTTTTCGACAAGCTCTTCTGCGGCTACATTACCCATCACCATCGACTGTGTCGAAAAGCGTGCAGGCGTCTCTAACCGTATCTGCAGCTTTACCATTCCTTTGGCCACATCTTTAAACTTGTCTGGAACAGGCCTTTACATCTGCGTCTCCGTCTTATTTATTTGTCAGGTCTACGGATTAGAGCTCGGATTCCCCCTCCAATTTTTTGTTGTGCTGATGTCGTTGTTGACCTCGATCGGTATTGCGGGGATTCCTTCTGCAAGCATTGTTGCTATTATCATGATTTTGCAGACCATCGGATTACCGGCAGATGGCATTGCCCTCATTTTAGCTGTTGAGCGTTTGCTCGACATGTGCCGCACGGTTGTGAATGTGTTTGGAAATACTGTTTGTGCTGTTTTGATTGCGAAATCGGAAGGGGAGGGAAATGTCCTTACCCGGTCATAATAAAACAGTTGTCGTCGGAATGTCCGGTGGAGTGGACTCCTCTGTTGCTGCGTTACTGCTAAAGCAACAAGGATACAATGTGATCGGGATGTTCATGAAAAATTGGGACGAAAAAGATGAGCAGGGCGTCTGCACATCTGCAGAAGACTATAATGATGCCGTTCAAGTATGTCATGCGATTGGAATCCCTTACTACAGCGTCAGCTTTGTTAAAGAGTATTGGGATAACGTCTTCACCCATTTTCTCAAAGATTATGAAGCGGGAATGACTCCCAATCCCGATATCTTATGCAACCGAGAAATCAAATTTAAAGCACTGCTAGAAAAAGCACTCGAGCTGGGTGCTGATTACCTAGCCACGGGCCATTATTGCCGCACGGATTCGGTCGATGGAGAGTCCCGCTTACTCAAGGGGCTAGATCCTGAAAAAGACCAAAGCTATTTCCTCTATGCCGTCAGCCATGACGCGTTGACAAAAGCACTTTTTCCTATCGGACATCTCGAAAAAAAAGAAGTGCGCGAAATTGCAAAAGCACACGGTCTCCCCACTGCAGCTAAAAAAGATAGCACGGGGATCTGTTTCATTGGAGAGCGTAATTTCAAAAAATTTCTTTCACAATATATCCCCAATAAAAAAGGAAACTTTGAAAACACTCAAAAGCAAATCATTGGCACCCACGACGGAATGGCCTACTACACGATCGGACAACGCCGCGGTCTTGCCATTGGCGGTCCTGGAGATGCTTGGTTTGTTGTAGGGAAAGATCCAGAACGAAATGTCGTCATTGTTGAGCAAGGTGCCGACCATCCATCACTCTATGAACAGCGACTCTTTGCGCACGACCTCCATTGGATTTCACCTAAAGGCCTTCCTGCAGAACCCTTTCGCTGTGCAGCAAAAATACGGTATCGCCAAGAAGAACAGCCGTGCGTGGTGACGAAAATCACAGCAACAGAAGTCGCTGTCATCTTCGATGAACCGCAGCGCGCAGTGACTCCTCGCCAGTCGATCGTTTTTTATGAAGGAGATGTCTGTCTTGGTGGCGGCCTAATTAGTTAAAGCGGAGGCTGTATGTTTAATCGACTTCCTAAACGTAAACTCCTCGGTGTTTTTTTAGGAAATCTCTTTGAGCATTATGATACGGCGTTGTATGCGCTATTAAGTCCTTTTCTTGCCCCTTTGTTTTTTCCTCATTATGATCCCGTAACGGCACTTATGATGACCTATGCGATTATTCCATTGGGAATGGTCGCACGGCCCTTGGGCGCTCTATTTTTTGGATTCTTGGGAGACATTTATGGACGCCTTTTTGCCCTTCATGGAACGTTGTTGGGCATGGGAGGCGTCACCATCGCCATTGCTTTTTTGCCTTCTTATGCTGAGATAGGTTTTTATGCTCCGCTTCTCTTATTATTAGGACGTATTTGTCAAAATTTTTTTGCGGCCGGAGAAGTTGTTGGGGGAGCAGTTTATGTGTTAGAAGAGGGGGATGAGAAGAGTCAAGATTTGATCAGTAGCTTATTTAGCGCATCGACGATCGCGGGTATGCTTCTAGCCTCTGCCATGGTTTCCTTGCTTCTTTATTTAGGGATACTTGAAGAGCACTGGCGCGTGCTCTATCTTTTCGGGGCTCTCACAGGATTATGTGCGCTATTTTTGCGCCGTTCAGGACACATTGTTCCTTCAAAAAAAGGCATGCGAGATCTATTAAAACCGCACATCAAAAGTCTCCGCGCAGAGCGAAAAGCAGCCTTCCAGATTATGGTTGTCGCCGGCTTTTCCTACTCTTGTTATTCCGTTGCTCTTGTTGTTGTCAACGGTCTCATCCCTTTAATTACGCACGTAGAACCCACGCATTTAATGTTCTTAAATACAGGCATGCTACTGCTAGATTTTCTTCTTCTCCCTCTTGTCGGCCTTCTTTCTCTCTATGTTTGCCGAAAAAAAATCATGTTGGGATCTGCCTTGTTAGCAGTAGTTGCCGGAGGACCTCTCTTCCATTCTCTTGAAGGCGCAGGGGAGTCGATCATTTTATTTGTTCGTCTGTGTTTTATCGTTATTGGAGTGGGGTTCTCTGCCACCTTCTTTTCGTGGGCGCAAACTTTGGTGTCTTCACACTGTCGTTATACGGTGATTTCGTTGTCGTACGCATTGGGCGCTCAGCTGCTAGGAGCTCCTACTGCACCTTTTACACTTGCTCTCTACAAAGCGACAGGTTCGACCTTTCTCGCCGCTTCCTATTGGTGTCTACTTGCCATAGGAGCCGCATTTGTGATGGTGTGGTCGATGCGGAGTTATCCGATTGATTCCCGACAACGGATTCTTGTCACAGATAGATAATCAAAAATGCCAAACTCCAGCATCGCTTGACCGCGGGAGCTTTCACATCGCTTAAAAACCGATTCTTGATTTCACTTGTGTATACATATAAAATTTTACACAATTCCCAGGGTAGATTCGCTACGCTCTCAACCCTGGGCTACTATTATTGCATCGCAGCTCCTCGGTATACATGCCTAGCGGATTAAGAGATCTCTTAATAAATGTATAGATTTTAAGACGGGAGGAGTGTATGTTAATTTTTTTAACACTATTTGATAAATCATGATCCATCTAAAATGAATAAAAAAATATATCATCTAAAAAAATATTTCTCCTTTTTCTTCGTTGCAGTACTTTTACTTTCTTTTGCTCCTTCTCTTTATGGAAATGAGCATCCATGCGGCGGTAAAGCCGATTTAGGCGTCACATTTATGCGTTTAGAGCTTCTTGAATACGGCAAAAGGCGCATAAAAAAGATGGACATGGTGGGAATGAAGGGAGATGTCACCTGGATCATTTACCGCGGATGGTGCTTGAAGCCCATGTTCTTATTAGGGTGGGGTGAAGGGGAGTTATCTAGTGTAGGGCTTGGCTTTGGACGTTGCCTCCCTCTTACAGAAAATTTTACGATTCTTCCTAGCGTGGGCTATACCTATACTCACCTCAAAACAGAATTAGATATTCCTGCATTGGGTCTGTCTGATTTAAAAAATAAATTCGATGCAACCGCTCCCTATATCGGATTAGAAGCAATTTACAGTTTTTGGAAAGTGTGGCGTGTTTCTGGACAGGTCCAATACGGATGGAGCCATTCCAAAACAAAATTACAATACTTCCCCAGCTACAAAGATAAGACGCGTGGACCCAATTATGGACTTCAGCTCGAACGCGACTTGAATGGTAACTGGTCTCTAAATCTAGGGTTAGGATATAATATTACTCTTAGCAAAGAGAAACAAGGCCTTCGAGGGAAGGGAATGAAACTCGGATTAGCCTACTGGTTTTAATGATGGAGATAAAATACCGCGCATCAAAGTTATGCCTGATCATCTCAGGACCGACATTGCATGAGGCGCGTGAGCAGATTCGAAAAGCAAATAGCCGCGCAGGCATGCTTGAGTTTCGTCTTGATCAGTTTCATTTTACACAAGCTGAAGCAATTAGACAGTTGATGGAATCGACCTCATTGCCTGTCATCTTCACCTTGCGCCGACGATTGCATGGAGGCGAATTCAGCGGATCTCGTCCCGACCATTTGAAACAGGTGAAAATCCTTGCTGCGTTAAATCCGGCCTATTTCGACTTAGAATACGATCTAGAGATCGAGGTTTTTAATGCAGTAAGAACCATTTCTCCTTCGACCCAACTCATTTGCTCCTACCACGACTTCGAACATACTCCAAAAGAGCTTAAAGCCCTTTTACATTTTATGCAGGAAAAAGAGGCGGATATTTATAAAATTGCCACAATGGCAAACTCTTCCTTAGATATGATGCGCATGATGCGTTTCTTAAAAGAAAACGCCAAAAAAGGCGAGCGCCTGGTAATGATTGCCATGGGAGAAAGGGGAGTTCCTTCTCGAATCTTGGGAGCTGTCTATGGCAATGCGATCCATTATACGATTCTTACCGAAGCATTAAAGGTCGCCAGTGGTCAGCTGACAGTCGATGTGATGGTCTCTCAATATCATATCGAAAAACTTAATGAGACGACCCGTGTTTTAGGTCTTATCGGGGATCCTGTTACCTATAGTAAGAGCGATGTGACGCATAATACTGTCCTTCATAATTTAGGGATCAATGCCGTCTATGTGAAATTTCAAGTCAATGCAGATGAGATTCAGGAATTTTTAGAACACGCCAAAAAGCTGGATATTCATGGACTTAGCGTGACGATGCCATTAAAAGAATTGGCCTTGCGTGCGTGCGGAGAGCTATCTGAAAATGCTAAAAAGATTGGTGCTGTTAATACGTTGTTTTTTAAAAACAAAGTTGTTTTTGGCGATAACACAGATGCCAAAGGCGCGTTAGATGTCATTGAACAGCGCGGACTCGTGGCAGAGAAGCGCGTCGTCCTTGTCGGAGCAGGCGCAACTGCCAAGGCAATTGCATGTGAAGCCTTTCAGCGGGGAGCGAAAATTATTGTGCTAAACCGTACAATCGGCAAGGCACACGAGATTGCTAACGAAGTGAAAGGTGATAGCGGGACACTTGCTGATTTCGATGTCTTCGCACGTAAGGGATACGATATTTTAATTAACTGCACTCCCTTTGGAATGATTGCAGAGCGTGCAAAGGTACCGATCGATTATTCGGCATTGCTACCACATCGTCTTGTCTTCGATGTCATTGTGACCGATACCCTCTCCCCATTTCTTGTAGAGGCACGTGCGCTTCAATGCGAGGTGATTCCTGGTATTGAAATGTTTATTCAACAGGCAATCGAACAGTTTAATCTATGGTTTCATAACGAAGTTGATGAAACCTTGATTAAATCGTGTTTCAATCAAATAATTCTCAAATACCAAGATGCCCTCCTAGTAAAATAACTCGA
>CAYIYO010000006.1:0-13593 GCA_964367715.1 uncultured bacterium | reverse complement strand
GTTTCAATCAAATAATTCTCAAATACCAAGATGCCCTCCTAGTAAAATAACTCGAATTTTAGTACTCTGCATTTATTATACACAAGTGAATTCAAAAAGCAAATTTTTGAATTCACTTGTGTATAAAAAATAACAAAGGCAATTCCATGCGCATCGGCATTCCTAAAGAAATTAAAAATCAAGAGTACCGCGTTGGCGCCACTCCGACGATGGTCTATGCGCTAGTAAAAGCGGGTCACCAGGTTCTTGTCGAAGACGGAGCGGGGGCGAAAATCGGATTTTCCAATGCTTTGTTTGTGGATGCAGGAGCGGAAATTGTTGCTTCCGCCGCCGGTGTCTATCAAGCAGAGATGGTCATCAAAGTCAAAGAACCGCAGCCCAGTGAATACCCCCTACTAAGGCGTGGACAGCTTCTTTTTTGTTATCTTCATCTCGCTCCCGATCCTATCCAAACAAAACATCTTGTTGAAAGTGGTGTCATCGCTATCGCTTACGAAACGGTCACTGACGCAAAGGGGCGTTTGCCTTTGCTCGAACCAATGAGTGAAATCGCCGGTCGTCTCTCCATTCAAGTCGGTGCCACTGCACTCCAGCTAAACAATGGTGGCCGAGGAGTCTTATTAGGTGGAGTTCCCGGAGTCCTACCAGCAAAGGTCATGGTCATCGGAGGAGGTGCATCCGGAACAGAAGCGGCGCGGATGGCATTTGGCTTAGGGGCCGATGTCACCATTTTCGATATCAATCTCCAGCGCCTACGCCAGCTCGATGCGCATTTTGGTCCACGACTAAAAACTGTGTTTTCGAGTACACTCGCCCTCGAAGAGATGATAAAAACTGCTGATCTTGTCATTGGTGCGGTCCTCGTTCATGGAAAAAAAGCGCCTCAAATTGTGACACATGCAATGGTGAAGACAATGATGCCTGGATCTGCGATTGTGGATATCTCCATTGACCAAGGCGGATGCTTTGAAACGTCTAAACCTACCACGCATGATAACCCGACCTATGTCGTTGATGGCGTTGTTCATTATTGCGTGACGAATATGCCCGGAGCCTGTGCCCGTACGTCGACCATGGCATTGACGAATGCCACTATGCAGTATGTGATGACAATTGCAAACAAAGGCATTAAAAATGCCCTCACAGACGACATCCATTTGCGCCACGGTCTTAACGTCTGTTTAGGAAAAGTCACCTGCGAACCTGTTGCCCATGAGTTGGGATATCCCTACGTTCCATCAGAAAATATTTTAGGGATACTATGAGATACATCATCGGCATCGATTTAGGGACGACAAATTGTTGTGTCTCCTACGTGGACACCCACGCTCCTCGTCCGACCATTCAAAAGTTTCGTATCCCACAGTTGACGGGTCCTGGAACAGTAGAAGCTGCTGAGATCCTTCCTTCCTTCTGCTACCTTGCAGCAGAAGGGGAATTACCCACAGGTGCATTGCAGCTTCCTTGGAGTAAAAACGAGAAAGAGTGTGTTGGTTGCTATGCACAAGATAATGGGGCACGCATTCCCACTCGTCTCATCTCTTCCGCCAAAAGCTGGCTCTGCCATGCCGCCGCTTCGCGTCGCGAACGCATTCTCCCTTTTGAAGCAGCTGAAGAGATCCGACGTCTCAGTCCTACAGAGGCAATCGCACGCTACTTAGCGCATATTCGCTGTGCGTGGAACCATCAGATGGCAAAAAAAGATGTGGATGCTGCTTTGGAGCTGCAAGAGGTTATCATCACCGTTCCCGCCTCTTTTGATGAAGTTGCACGCACACTAACAGCAGACGCTGCACGAATGGCAGGAATCGAAAAACTCACCTTTTTAGAAGAACCACAGGCTGCTTTCTATTCTTGGATTGCACACCATGAATCCGAGTGTTCTCGTTTACTAAAGGCAGGGGATAAAATTCTTGTCTGTGATGTCGGTGGAGGGACAACAGACTTTAGCTTGATAGAGGTCGAAGCGCGTCAAGAGACGATTGCCTTTCAACGTGTCGCCGTGGGGGATCACCTTCTTCTTGGAGGAGACAACATCGACCTCACGCTAGCGCACTGGATAGAAAAAAAACTGTCCAACGAAGGTGCTGGTGAGCTTTCGACGCGGCAATGGATGCAGCTGGTGCATCTCGCAAAAACGGCAAAAGAAACACTGTTAGATGGTTCTGACGATACGTTATTTTCTGTGACGATCGCCGGAGAAGGCTCTAATGTCATTCAAGGAATGCTGACGACTGAAATTTGTGCAGGAGATGTAAAAAAATTATTACAAAACGGATTCTTTCCTTTAGAAGAATGGGCAATTGCTTCAGCACTCTCTAAAGCAAAAGGCATCCGCTCCATGGGTCTCCCTTATGAGGAAGATCCAGCCATCACTCGCCACCTTGCACGCTTTTTGTCGAGGGCAGGCGCAGTAGGGGAAGCAGCGCCTACATATATTCTATTTAATGGCGGCACGGTGAAACCACTTACCTTTCAAGCGCGTATTCTAGCTTCTCTGCAACAATGGTTTCCTGAAACATCTCTCACCACCTTAACCAGTAGCAGTCTCGATCTCGCCGTCGCTCACGGTGCAGCCTATTATGGGAAGGTTCGCAGAGGATTGGGTGTGCGTATTGGGGGAGGCTCTTCTCGCGCCTATTATCTTGCGATGGACATCCACCAAGAGCAAGGAAATTCAGTCCGTCGTGCTCTTACACTTTTGCCCAGAGGCAGTGAAGAAGGGACCTCTTACATGCCTTCTCAACAGTTCAAACTCATCCCCAATGAAAAGGTCGTCTTCCAGTTGTATCGCTCTCACGTGCGTCTCAATGATGCCGCAGGAGATTTTGTCGACATTGATTTGGAATCTTTTCAACCCCTCCCTCCTCTGCAGACGGTCATTCGCTACGGAAAACAAGCAAGCACAGCAGCACTTCCTGTCACTCTCCTTGTGAAAATGACAGAGATCGGCACTGTCGAGCTATGGCTGGAATCTGTCGAAACCCTTCACAAATGGCAGCTTGAGTTCCAACTAAAAAGCACTCTCGGATACGAAGAAATTGTCGAACAAAAGAATCACATCCGCAAAGACCAATCGTTTGATATTTCTCTTCTTGCGAAAGCTCTAGACCACGTTAACGCAGTATTTAATAAAGAAAATACTCAGGCACCAGATAAGTTGATTGAAAAATTGGAAAATATTTTGGAGTGCCCACGCATGGAATGGCCTCCGAGTGTTTGCAGAGCCATTTGCGATGTATTACTTAAGATGTCTAGTTTTAAAAATATCTCTTTAGAGCACGAATTCCGTTGGTGGAATACGATTGGATTCTGCCTCCGGCCCGGCTGTGGGCATCCAGTGGACGACTGGCGCTTGAAAGAAATCTGGAAATGCATATTGGCAGAACAGGGGCGCGCACATTCGCAAGAGCTTCTGGTACAGCAGTGGATTTGCTTTCGTCGCATCGCTGGAGGATTAAACAAAGGGCAACAGCAACAACTCGTCCTCCCTTTATTGAAAGAACTGGTTGTGGAGATTCAAAAGCGTAGTAAGGGCTCCGAGTATCTCTACATGGAAAAGCTGCGCACAGTAGCAGCGATGGAATTATTAGACTTGCCAGCTAAAAAGTCGTTGGGGCAAGCTCTTCTGGACAAAAGCACAAAACAAAAGCCTTCCAAAGCAGAATGCTGGGCACTCGCACGTCTAGGCGCGCGCCGTTTGCTGTGTGGATCACCACTTCATGTGCTTCCACGAGAACTATGTACGGAATGGACAGAAAAGTTGATGGAAGTTCCTGAAATAAATAAGGAACAGTTGAGTTTTGTCCTGAGTCAATATATTCGACAGACAGATCAACGGGAACTAAATCTTTCTCAGGCGATTGTGAAAAAAGTAAAATTATGTTGTGAAATAAGCGAGACTGAAGCGACTCAAAATAGTGGGTACACTCTTGAAGAAAAGGAGCAACTGCTAGGAGAGCAGCTGCCCGCAGGGTTATGTATTTAATATTCCTGCTACCTTCCTTAAGCCACGTAATGGGTGGCGGGGAACATCACTTAAGGCGTGCGGATTGTTTTTATGCATTCATCGCTACCGGGATGAAAACCTTATCAAAAGCACCGTGATAATTATACACAAGTGAATTCAAAAATTGGCTTTTTGAGCATGTCAAAGCCCCGGGATTCACCGATCGAAAGTCGGTTCATATTATTAATATTAAACGACTTTCGATCGGTCAATCGCGGGAGCTTTCACATCGCTTAAAAACCGATTCTTGATTTTACTTGTGTATATACGCAACTTGGGTTTTTAGATAAATTATTAACTATTTCCATAAATGAAATTTTATTTTTATTAATTTTTTTGTAATATAATTAAAAATCTTATATTGTTATTTTATTAATATTGAATTTTAATCTAATTAATTTGATTTGAATTTTTTAAATAAATTTCGTTCATTGATTAAGAATTTACAAGGTGGCACAATGGACTAAATAGGGTGATGAAATGCGACTACCAACAATCATAAAGACATATCGTGCTGATGCAGAAGAGTTTCTGGTAAAAGGTTGCGTAAAAGAGATCGAATTCTCTGGAGAGACCTATCAGATTCTTGTCGCTGATAAAAGTATGCGCGAAGGTAAGGCGTGGGCTTTTGTACAACTTGACTCCAAAAATGAGATTCGAGACTGCTTTTGTTCGTGCGAAAATTGCGATGAGGATTCTGCCTGTGTCCATATTGCCACTGCCTATTTGCGTATTTTTCAAGGCACTTCTGTTCCTTTGCATGTGCGATTTGAGGGGAGCTTGTGGAATCGTTTATTTCGTTGCTTTGCCGATCAATATGGAGAGAATCTCGACGATCTAAAGCTCGTGGCTAAAAAGCGGTGTGTTTGTCTTCGCGAAAAGAAAGAATTGTTTGCAATTGAAGCAAAAACTAAAGAAGCGGTCGATTATCTTAAAGAAATTGTACAGCAGCGCTCTATAGCGACGGAAGAAACGTCATTAAAATTCTCTAATCTCTCATTAGAAGAGATCGAGCTGTGGAGAGAAGGCCGTCCTAGCCCACAGCTTAAATATGAACTCTCTTACTGGAATGACTTCGCCAAATGGCTATTTTTCCTACAGGAAGAGGATCCCGATTATCAAATCGATTTCCAATACGACAAGCAGGGGATTCCTAATCGGTTAATTGCGATCTTTAATGCAATCAAGGCCTCATTTTTTATTGACCGTGCCGCCCTCCTCGCGTTAATTCCGGCATTATCTACCCTTCGCACTCCTTTATCTGTTGATATGACTACTCAAGAAGGGATTGCTCACATTGAATACGATCGAATTAAAGGTGCTTTGCATGTTGTCCCTGCCAAAGTTAAGATGCCCAAAGGTTCTCTTTTGGTGGACGGATGGCGTTACGAGCCTCGCGTAGGCTTTCATGCGATTGATCAGCACGGCTTGCTTAATACCCCCACCTTGCGCGGAAAGCAGATCGACGAGTTACTTAATACTCATCCCACTCTCATTAAACAATTGTTGAAAGGGGAAGAGGTACATGAAGAGGCGATTGTCCCTTCCTATCAGTTGACCTTTGATGAAAATTGGAATCTTCACCTTATCGCCTACTTGTTTGTTCCCGGCGATCTTATCTTGGATTATTCTCGGTTTTTTGGAGACTGGGTATATGTTGAGGATAAGGGATTCTATCGCTTGACGAATCGCCAATTTGATTTTATTGACACGATTATTCCATCGGATCAAGTGCCCGAATTTGTTACGTTGCATCGCGATTGGCTCAATACCATTCGTGAATTTGAAACGCATCTCATCGGTATTGAATCGCAGCTGACATATAGTTTAAGCGAAGATAGCCGTTTATCGTTTCGTCGCCGCGTAGGCTTGGAAGGGGAGGCTGCCGCAGGAAAAGATTTCGGTTCGTGGATTTATGTGAAAGGCGAAGGATTTTACTCTAAGGTTACCGTCTCGACCGGGTTAACTGTTCGTCCGGGATTGATTTTGGGGCAGAGCCAAATTGCGTATTTTATCCGAACAAATAAAGAAGAGCTATTGTTGGTTCCCGGATTTTATGCAGAAAAATGTCCGTTACTCAGTTTAGGTATTGATGTCAAGATTGTAGGAAATGCCTCGATTCGAGTGAGTCCACGTTATGCGTTGATTCCTGAATACGAAGGAAGGTCTTATCGCTTTTTTGATGAGATGATTTATGTCGATGGTGTCGGATTTTATGAGCTGCCGGCAGAGTTGCGGTTGCCCGAAGCCTACCGTGAGGCGCATTTGATTGAAGGCGATGCGCTCGCACAATTTTTGACGATCGAATATACAGCGTTAGAACGCTTTTTTCTGGATAAAGACCCTGCTCTTGTTTTCCCTAAAATGCTTCCTTTGCGGGTGAAGTCGATTGAAAAGGCGGAAAAGCGAGGAAAAGGATGGTTCACTTTGGAGTTAGGATATGACTCTGAAGTTGGATGGACCCCTCTCCCTGACGTATGGACGGCATTAAAAAATAAACAGCAGTTCATTTTTTCTCCTTCAGGTCTGATTGATACGACAGAAGAGCGCTTTAAATGGCTTGGTAATATCAAAAAAAATCAGATCGACCTCAGAAATAAAATGATCCATTTGTCAATGATGGAGCTCTTTCGCCTCCATGCATACGAACAATTGGAGATGGTGAACAAGGGGCAAAAAGATTACGCCGCTTCGGATACGCTTCTTCATGATGCTCTTAATATGGATATTGTTCAGGATCCTGACATCTCCCTCCTTCGCAGCCAATTGCGCTCCTACCAGCATGCAGGCGTTGTCTGGTTGTGGTCTTTATATGTGCACGAGCTATCTGGGTTACTATGCGATGAGATGGGGCTTGGAAAGACGCACCAAACAATGGCGCTGATGGCAGCTATTCACCAATTGCAGCATCATGTGTATGGAAACAAGCGCGCGCGCTTTGTCGTCGTCTGCCCAACGTCTGTCATCTACCATTGGCAGGAAAAGCTTGAAGAGTTTTTGCCAGAGCTAAAGGTATTTGCTTTTCATGGCATGGGACGCAGTCTAGAACAGTTCGACGACAATTATGATGTGCTATTAACTTCTTATGGGATCTGGCGGATTGAAATCGAAAAGTTAAAGAAAATCCCTTTTGACCTCGCCATTTTTGATGAGATACAAATCGCAAAAAATCATTCGAGCCGCGTCCACCAAGCACTCTTAAAAGTGAACGCTCCGGTGAAGTTGGGGTTGACAGGAACGCCGATTGAGAATCAGTTACGAGAATTAAAATCATTGTTTGATATCGTGCTTCCAGGCTACATGCCGCGTGAAGGAGAGTACCAAGAGTTTTTTGTACGGCCAATTGAACGTGAACAGGATCCCACACGGCGGAATCTGTTGACCCGTTTTATCAAACCTTTTGTCTTACGGCGTAAAAAGAATGAAGTATTAAAAGAGCTTCCCCCTAAAATTGAAGAAATTGCGCACTGCGATCTCTTGCCTGCGCAACGGCGCCTCTATGACGATGTGGTCGAAGGAGCACGTCGTCGCCTTGTGGACGAACTTCAAGATAATCAGCAGCCGGTTCCATATGTCCATATTTTTGCCTTGCTGTCTAGCCTAAAACAAATTTGCGACCACCCTGCTGTTTATCACAAGGATCCCGACAATTACACAGAATATGAATCAGGAAAATGGGCACTGTTCCTAGAACTCCTTAATGAAGCGCGCGAAAGTAATCAAAAAGTCGTCGTCTTTTCCCAGTACTTGTTCATGTTAGATATCATGGAAAACTACCTGAAAGAGCAGGGAATCGAGTACGCAACCATCCGCGGAGCCACTCAGCGACGTGGGGAACAGATTAAAAAGTTCAATCACGATCCAAAATGCGAAGTGTTTTTAGGCTCTATCCAGGCTTCAGGCCTCGGAGTGGACTTAACTGCAGGTTCCGTCGTTATCCATTACGACCGCTGGTGGAATGCTGCGCGGGAAAATCAGGCGACAGACCGTGTGCACCGTATCGGACAAAAGCGCGGCGTTCAAGTCTTCAAGCTAGTCACCAAAAATTCGTTTGAAGAGCGCATCGATCAGTTGATCATGAAGAAGGGGAAACTGATGGAAGAAGTGGTCAGTTCTGACGACTACCAATTTATTAAAAAGTTTAGCCGCGAAGAGCTCATACAGCTTCTGTTCTAAGCGATCGCATCCGAGCTTTTCATCCAGCGTCCACTGCGGTACCGCCAATAATACACTAGGCAGTTGATGAAACTGTAGCAGGCGATGACAAACCATGCTTCTTGCACCCCGGAATTTGCATAGACCACGATTAAATAGACGGGTAATAGATAGAAGAAGAGAGTTAAAAAGCTTCCCGCATACAGTAAAAATTTAGTATCACCCGCAGCCGTCAATTGTCCTGCATAAATGCGGCAATACCCGTCAAAAAGAAAAACAATTGTCATCCATCCATACGACCACTTCGCTTTATTAATAAAGCTGTTAGTCACAAGTTTACTTTCATCATCTTGATTGAGGAAAAAATTGATGATCTCATCAGAAAAAAGATAAATATTGGACGCGACAAGCACAAAAAAGAAGGTGTGAAGGACGATTGCGGATCGAAGTACTTTAGGAATGAGAGCGCTTTGTTGACCGCCTAGCAAGTTCGCGCATATCGTTGTGACACCTTTCGATATTCCTTCAAACAAAAAGAAGATCAAAAAGAAAAAGCTTTGAACCAACGCTGCCAAACTAATACTATCGTGCCCCGACAACGCCATTAACTTGTAAAAGCCAAAATGTGCGAACACCTCAATGGTTACTCCAAGTCCAGCAGGGAATCCAATCGCTAGCGACTCATAAAAAACACGAAGGTCGATAGAAAAGAAATGTGTCCCATAATGGTTTCGATTGCGTTTCGATAAAAAGAACCATAACAACGCCGCGACATGAAAGATCTCTGCAATCCCTGTAGAGTATGCTGCTCCCGCAATCCCCATCTCAGGGAAAGGCCCCCATCCATAGATCATGGGAACGGCGAATATAAAGTTTACAATATTACTTAAGATCGCCAGGACGCTTACAATCCGTACACGACCAATTCCAATAAAAAATCCACTAATGCCCACTGCAGCGATGCTAAAAGGACAAAAGTAAAGAATGACTTTAAAATAGGTAGCTTCATAAGAAGCGTATGGAGAGTTGGGAAAAAGAATCGGGGGCAACTGGTGTGCAAGAAAAATGAAGAGGGGAGTCAATAAAAGGGACAGCCATATCATTTGCCATACCGGCCGGCCGGTATCCTGAAAACGCGCTTGGCCGTGATAACGGCCCACAAAAACTTCAGAGATTGCCGCAATTGAAATCGGCAACACCATCAATGCCCAGGCAGCAGTCCCTGCGCTAGCCGCAGCATTAAGTGCATCGACAGAGTAACGCGACAAAAGAAGACGGTCCACAAAAAGCATAATACTCATCGACATCAGGCCAAGAATGAGCGGCCAAGAAACGATCCACATTTCTTTGAGTGATCCAATCCGATATTTTGTCAGTTGATGTGCAGGCTTCATAATAGTCTCAAATCTTTTTCCAACGGCTTATGGAGTGCGGTGACAAGTCACATACGCATCAAGCCGCCGCACTCCATGAACCATTGAGGCGAAACTTAGAGGGGAGAACCGGATATTAACAGTTAAAATTTTTTCTGTCAAATGATCAAGATAGAAGAAGACTATTCAAAGTCTTCTTCACCTGTGTAGGATTCAATTTCTTCGAGGTATCCGACATCTTCGAGAGAGCGATCAGGGAGATGGCTGCCTTTTGGACGTTTGCCCACTCCTGTTTTTTCTTTATCTTTCATGTGGAGTTTAATTGGAACACCAGTAAATCCAAAAGTAACTCTAAACTGATTGTAGAGATACTTTTTATACGTATCCGTCATTAACTCGGAATAGTTAACGAAAAGAACAAAGCGTGGAGGAGCAGTATCGACCTGTGCCATGTAGTAGATACGGAGACGTTTTCCTAGCAGCATTGGAGGATGATTTAACTGCATCGCTTTTGCGACGAATTTATTCAATTGGTGTGTGGTGATACGTGTGTTTGCATGTTTAAAGACTTCGTCGATCAAAGGAAAAATCTTATTGATGTTACGGCCTTCAAGGATCGACATAAAGATTTTAGGGCAGTGGCCAAGGAAAGGCACTTCTTGCTCAATGCTTTGCATGCAATGCTCCATACGAAACCCTTTTACAAGGTCCCACTTATTGAACAGGAGGATGCACCCTTTGCCCGCTTCTTCAATCATGTTGGCAATACGTTTTTCTTGTGTGGTCAACCCTTGGGTCGAGTCCAGCATCAGAAGGCAAATGTCCGAGCGTTCAATCGCTTGTTGGGTACGGATGGAAGCAAATTTGTCGACGACTTCGCCTTCCGCTTTTTTACGGCGGATCCCTGCGGTATCGATAAAGACGAAGTCTTGTGTTTCGTTAGAAAAGGTGACGTCGATGCTGTCGCGTGTGGTACCAGGAATAGGGCTCACAATGCAGCGATTGTCGTTAAGAAGGTAATTAATTAAAGAGGATTTTCCTACGTTAGGGCGTCCGATGATTGCAACTTTGATGCCTTTAGGCTCCTCGTATTCAACTTCGTCGTTAACGAATCCTTCCATCGCTGTTTCAAGGAGTTCTGCAATATGCCAATTGTGTGAAGCAGAGACAGCGACTTTTTTGGAAATTCCCAAAGAGTCGAACTCAAAGATCATGTGCTCTTCGTTGGTGTTATCGACTTTGTTGACAGCAAGGCATAATGGTTTATTCGTTTTCAATAAAATGCGCGCGACTTCGATATCAAGATCGGTGATGCCAACGTGGGAGTCGACGACCATGACAATGGTGTCGGCTTCTTCAATCGCAATTTCTGCCTGGCGTTTGATTGCGTCATTAAAAAGGGCGCTTGAGCGAGGGTTAATCCCGCCGGTATCAATAATTTCAAATTTCAGACCAAAAAGATCGGTTTCCGCATATAAACGGTCGCGTGTGATTCCTTCTGCTTCGTCGACGATGGCAATCCGGCGTTTACAGATACAATTAAAGAGTGCGGATTTTCCTACATTAGGACGACCGACGATGGCAAGCTTAGGTATTCTTTTCATTTTTTATTTTATCCACTAAATTAAGTCGCTATCATATCAAATTTAGACAAAATAAGTATACTTATTATAGGAATAAAATAACTTCTTACACCACTGCATTGGGTGAAAGGAATGCGATTTTAGTTGTAATATAAATGATATTTATATAATATGAATTTTAATAAATAATATGTGATATTATGCGCTTTAGCGACTATTTTAAAAAAAATACCCTTCTTCCTTTTTTTCCTGTTTTTCAAGATCTTCAACAGTCTAACCTGGTCACCCTCCGCCAAGATCTACTTGCAGGGCTCGCTGTCGCCATGCTCACGATCCCCCAAACAATGGCGTTTTCCATGGTCGCCGGGTTGCCTATGTCCTGTGGCGTCTATGCTGCCATCTTTTCCGCCTTTCTGGCTGCCGCTTTTTCCTCTTCGCGCCACCTTATTGTCGGCCCCAGCAATACCATTGCCATTTTAATTCAAGCCGGAACAGCAGAGATCCTCTATACCTACTACCGCGACCTTGTCGGACCCGAAAGGCAGATGATGGCAGTGAATATTTTAATGCAACTTTCTCTTTTAATTGGACTCTTTCAAGTGATAGGGGGATCCTTCAAGCTAGGACGCCTCACTCATTTTGTGAGCCATTCTGTCATTGTTGGCTACCTTGTCGGGGTCGCCTGTGCAGTGGCCATCACCCAAGCATATGTGCTCGTAGGAATTCCTACCGTTGCCGAGCACCATTCCGTCTACGAAAAAGCCATTTACCTTTTTACACATATCCCTCTCGTGGATCCTCCAACGGCGGTGATAGGGATCCTCAGCATCATGCTATTGCTTGCCTTTCAGCGGACCGATCGTCGCCTCCCTGGGGGACTTATCGTCGGATTGTTAATCAGTCTCGCTGTTTGGGTGGAGGGATGGCTTGCGCAAGGTGGATTTTTTGGACTGTTTGATCCGTTAACGCCAGATGTTGTCAAGCAGGTGCAGCTCGTGGGAGATACAGGGATTTTAGACAGCTTTTCGTTGAATATTGCTTTTCCTTTTTTTGACTTGCGTATCATGAATGCTGTGGTTCCTTTTGCTTTTGCCGTGGCATTATTAAGTGTATTGGAGTCGACGGCTGTTGCGCGATCGATCGCCGTGTCGACAGGACAGCGTCTCTATGTTAATCAGGATGTCTTCAGTTTAGGCGTGGGAAATCTTGTTTCCTCTTTTGTTGGTGCGATGCCTATTTCTGGAAGCCCTTCTCGGACGTCAATGAATTTTCGGATGGGAGCCCAGACGCGTTTTGCGGCGATGTCAGGTGCAATTTTTGTCGGTATTTTTGTGATTGCCTTTCAGTCGTTCATAGCGATCATTCCTCTTGCGTTTTTGGGTGCGCTCATTTTGGTGACCACATGTAGTATTGTCGATACTAAGCAGCTCAGTTTATGTATGCGTGCGACAGGATCGGATGCTTTTGTGTTGATGACGACGATACTCGCGTGCCTTTTCTTTAATTTAGATACGGCGTTTTATATTGGAATTATCTTGTCGATTATGTTGTATCTTAAAAAAGCAGCTGCTCCGCATATTGTGGAATTCAATATTGCGCAGGATGGAACCCTGTGTAAATTAGATAGCCGGCTGGGGAGGGAATCGAAAAAAGTACGGTTCATTAAGGTTGAAGGAGAGCTGTTTTTTGGGGCAGCCGATATTTTTCAGTCGACCTTACAAGCATTAGCAAAAGATGATGCAGCAGCAAAGGTCATTATTTTGCAGATGAAAAATGCGCGTGATATGGATGCCACAGCATGTCTAGCGCTACAGCAGCTGAATTCTTATCTGAAAAAATCAGGACGCTATTTACTTGTATGCGGATTTACTCGTTCTGTTGAGGATGTGCTAAAAGATTCTGGTTTGGCAGAAGAGATAGGAAAAGAGAATCTATTTGGTTTTGATGAACGTTTTCCTACGCACTACATGCAAAAAGCATTACAGCGATCTAAAGTCCTCTCAGAAGAAACGATAACACAAACCGTAGCCTTTCTCCCTGAAGTCTCTTCAACAGTCCTCCTAGAAGACTCTATGCAGATTCCTTCCACTTAATTGTAGAGACGGATACTCTCTCTGCGTTTCTGCGTTATACACAAGTGAAATCAAGAAGCCTCTGCTGGAAAGACTCCGAATCTTAACGCAGAGGCACAGAGTCGCTGAGAGAAGAAAAGAAATATTTCCCTATCATCTTTATAGTCAGTCGATTAGGTAATAAGTCGGAAAATTGCTATAATGCGGATCGGTAGGCGAATATGCCTAAAGGAGCCTGTTATGAAAAAACAAATTAGTAAGTTTTGTGTTCACCAAACGAGTAAAGTCCTTTCACTTATCTACTTTTTCATCTCATTTGTCATTGTCGTTCCTGTCTCAGGTTGGATCTATTACACAACAAAAGACCCCATGGCCTTTTTGTTGTTTATTTATCCAATTAT